>NZ_JAYFUY010000022.1:0-13387 GCF_059933065.1 Blautia sp. HA3515
CAACTGTCGCCGCAGTTGCCCTCGACCGTATAAACCTTGCCGTTTTCGACCTTTTGAACAATACCCGTATGGTCGGATAATCCATCCTGACCACTTTCGTCTGCCCAATCGAAGAAAAATAATCATTCCGGGGGCAGGCTCGGCGCTGTCCATCCAGCCATTGTCCACGATCCTTAAACCATTGTACTCCGTTGACACAGCCTGCATATTTTGGGATAACTCCAGCGTCGATATAGCCGCACTCGTTGGCACACCAAGATACAAAGCAAGCACACCATTCTACACGGGAGTTAAAACCGTACCACGACCAATACGGCTGACCGCCCACATCGCCAACCAGTAGAGAGTGCAACGGTCACGATCTGTCCGTCGCCGCCTGTAATGCCGTAAAGCACCTGTGACCAAAGGTAATTGTTTTCATCTGCAAGCAGTTCAGCGAGGTAGCCTTTCTGTTCTTCGTTAAAACCATATTGCGCCGCCATTTCCTCGGCAGTCTTGTGGCTGACGGTAATATACAGATAGGTTTGTGTGACCGTGCTTTCAGTTTCCACGATATTACCGTGTCCGTCATCGGTTTCGGTAATAACTGTTTCGGTCTTGCTCTCTGTTCGGGAAGATATTTGATTCATCTCCCAAAAGATGTCTTTTAAGAGTTGCTTTTTGCCATCGTCCATTGTGGCAACCTCTTGGGGGTTATCTTGATCCGTATTCGTTTTTACAGAGTAAACGGCAAGCACCTCTTTCCAAACGGCTCTGCTGCCACTCATTTCAAGAACATCATAGGATACCGAGTTCTTTTCCTCTTGCAGCTTGGTATCGTATTCGGTATTGATTTCCTGCACAACGGTCTGCATACTCATTCCAGTGCCGGAATCTTCGTCTGAGAAGAAAATGCCAAATACTGAGCCGAGGATCATACCAATCAGGCAAATCACGATAATAACCAAAACCGCCACCCAGCCGCCTGCGGCGATAGCGGCAATCAAGGCTTTCGTTCCGGCAATAATCGCTTTAATGGCAAGTGCGGTCGCTTTGGCAATCGCCTTTACCGTAACCACGGCGGCTTTTGCCGCAGCCCTTGCCGCTTGTGCTGCTCTCTGTGCAGTTTTAACCGTAATGATTGAATCCACCTAAAAATCCTGGATTGCTATGCCCCCGCTTATGCCCCTTGTCATCATAATGGTTTAAACCGCCAAAGAATCCTGGTCGACTCTCACCTACTTTATGCCCGTTATTGTCATAATGATTCATACCACCAAAAAAGGAAGGCGAACTATGTCCGATTTTCTTTCCATTTGCATCATAGTCGTTCATACCACCAAAGAATCCTGGTCTGCTCTCGCCTACTTTTTTCCGTTTGCATCATAATGGTTTATGGATCCAAAGAATCCTGGTCTGCTATATCCTTTTTTACTCATAATGTCATCCTCCTGACTCTATTAGCCTCTTGTTTGATCTCAGAATAACACACTTTTCTCATTTGGAAGTCGCATAACAGGCGACATTCTTTTATCGCATTTACATTCATTATACGGATAATACGTCCTTCCCTCTGTTCCAAGTCAGATGGTTTCCAGCCAATATCCAGATGATGCAACGCAATCAGACGATCCTGCACATTGGTTCCTGCACCCATCTTTGCTGTAGAACCAATCAAAAAAGCGAACCTGTCCGGATTTCACTTTTCCAAACAGCTCCGTCTTCTTAGCTTCTGTATTTGCATCATGAATAAAAGCAATCTCTTTTTCCGGTACACCTTTCCCAATCAGTTTCTGCTTCAAGTCATCATAAACATTGAAACTGCCATCGCCTTTCGGTGTACTCAAATCACAGAAAATCAACTGTGCTGATTTCTGTGCTGCTGTGTCTTTCCAGATTTCATAGCTTTTCTCTGCACAGACTGATATCTTGCTTTCCGGATTGTCTGGCAATAATTCGTTCACTAAACGCTGATCCAGTGCTAACTTTCTTCCATCATTGGTGATTTTCAGCATATTATCAACGGAGGCATCTACCCCACCATTTCTGACAACTTCTGCACGTTCTCCAAGGCTTTCTACGATTTCTTTCTGCTGTTCCGTTGGTTTCAGCACCACTGTTTCATATTCCGCTTCCGGCACAGGAAGTTTTAACTGATCGGAAGTCTTTATATCTGCAATCTCCTTGAACATATTCATCAGTTCCGGGATATTATAGAATCTGGCGAATCTTGATTTTGCTCGATATCCTGTTCCTTCCGGTGCAAGTTCGATGCTCGTGACAACTTCTCCAAAAGTGGAAGCCCAGGAATCAAACAATCCAAGTCCCATATTCTGCAGTTTGCTGTTCTGCAGATACCGCTGCATAACATATAATTCCGTCATACTATTGCTGATCGGTGTGCCCGTAGCAAAGGTAATGCCTTTTCCTCCGGTAATCTCATCCAGATACTGACATTTATTGAACATATCTGCTGACTTCTGTGCTTCGTTCTGTGCAATCCCGGCTACATTTCTCATTTTTGTATAAAGGAATGCGTTTTTATAGCTGTGTGCTTCATCTACATACAAATGATCCACTCCCAGTTCTTCAAACGTAACTACCTGATCTTTTTTCTCTTTCTGATTCAGTTTTTCCAGCCTTGTCTGCAGTGTCTTTCTGGTCTTTTCAATCTGTTTGACAGTATAACGTCCACCATCCTGTTCATACTTTGCACTCTGGATTGCCATTTCCAGATCATCAATCTGCTTCCGCAACATGGCTTCCTGCCTCTCATCAGAGATTGGAATACGCTCAAACTGAGAATGTCCAATGATAATGGCATCATAATTTCCCATAGCGATTCTGGCACAGAACTTTTTCCGGTTCGCCGGTTCAAAATCTTTCTTGGTTGCTAATTCCATTGATTGACTCTTCGTTTGTTCCAAACAATGCATCAAGCGGCTGTAAGGAAACGGGAGTTGCTCTTTTTTTAGATGGCATCTTCTAGCACCTCCTCCGTCACTCTCCGATAAGCCTCTGTAGCTTTGCTTTTCGGATCATAAGAGAAAATACTCTGTCCTTCTCTGACTGCTTCCTTCATTCTTACAGAAAATGGAATATAATTATCAAAGATATGGATTTGACTTCCATATGCATTTCTGAGAAGCTCCATATTATTTCTGGCATCATTCGTATGAGCATCGACCATCGTAAACAAAATACCTCCTACTTGCAGCTTCGGATTGATCTGCTTACGGACCTTGCCGATTGTTTTTAACAGTTGCTGCAATCCTTTGATTGGTAGGTAGGACGCTTCAACCGGAATGAGAACTTCATCCGATGCAGCCAGCGCATTAATCGTAATCATTCCCAATGATGGCATACAATCTATGATGACTGCATCATATTGATCCTTGATACCATATAAAATCTGTTTCAATACATATTCCCTGCTCATTGCATTTACCAACTGTACTTCCGTACCTGCCAGTCCAATGTTAGAACAGATAATGTCTATCCCCTCTGCCTGATGTCTGATATAACAGTCGGAAGGAATATCTTCATCTTTCATTACTGCATCCATAAGAACTGTAAGTGTTTCATTACTGTCATCACAATCACGATATCCAAATCCTGCGGATACATCAGACTGTGGATCGGCATCAACGATTAACACTTTCATATTTTTTTGTGCTAATCCTACTGCTAAATTAGCTGTACATGCGGACTTTCCAGTTCCCCCTTTTTGGTTTACAATAGAAATAATTCTAGCCATTTTTTCATCACCTTTCAATCAATAAAAATGACCGAATCAGCTAAACAGATTTTCATCCATTACGAGCTAATTCGGTCCTGTTTTCGCTATTAAATTGTAATATCATCACTTTCGTGATACAGTAAAAGCATCTCAGATAAAAGCGAATATTTTCTTTCATCTGAATAAGGTTTTTATAAAAGATAGGCCTTTCCTTCATAAATTTGTTGATTCGTTGCAAGTTTTTTTCAGGACCAAATCGCCTCAACCCCTTGTATTTACTGGGTTTCCGTTGATTTAGTCTTATTTTATCATCATCATCGCCCACTCGTAAACCGCACCAGTACAATATCTGAAACGCATGATAGGAATATGGTTTGTCCTTTACCGCTTCAATGAATTTCAGATATTCCTCTTTTGTCCAGAACAACATTTCCTCCGCTTTTCCCTTTCCCAACGGCCCCGCCTTTACAACAGGATTGCTTTTCAGTTCATAGAACCGTACCGCATGATTAAACAGTGCACTCAATTCTGATTGCAGAGTTTTCAAATAAGTCGGAGCATAGGGCTTTCCTTTTTCATCACGATAGGAAATCTGTTCATTCTGCCACTGGATAATATCTTTCGGACGAATATCACGCATTTTCTTATCCTTGAAATAGGGCAGTAGCTTTGTCCTCAAGATATGCTCTTTCGTCAGCCAGGTATTGTGTTTCAGTTTCGGCTTCATATCTCTTGTGTATGCCTGAACAAATTCCTCAAAAGTCATATCCAAGTCAGCCGCTTCTTTCATACGGAAATGCCGTTCCCACTCTGTTGCTTCCCGTTTGGTCTTAAATCCCCTCTTAACTTTCCGGCAATTCTTACCAGTCCAGTCATAATAGTGAAAGGACACATACCATGTTCCCCGCTGTTCGTCTTTGTACGCTGCCATAATCTCACTCCTTTCCTAATTCGCCTGTGCCATGCCATAAAATTTTTCTTCATAGTATTTTCTGCTCACTCGTCCGGCGATTGTGATAAAACCATTTGCTTCCAGTTCTTCGTTCATCTGCCGCACCAGCTTATAAGCAAATGGTTTGGAAATGCCTAAGTCCTGCGCCACTTCTCCGGCTGTTACAAATAAATCATTTTTCAAATACATGTCCTCCTTTTGGATTTTTAACTTTTTTGTTAAGTTCTATATTTTCAGTATACTTAACATTTCCGCTATTGTCAATAGCTTTTTTGTTAAGTTTATCTTTTTTATTAAATTTAGCATTTTTGATAAGTTTTTGTTGCCGTATTATTTTAGGTATGCTACAATGTAGGAAACGGGATAACTATTTTCACAGGAGAGCTTTATGGAATACCACGATGCGAGAAATGACGGTAATGGAATATCCTCTATTGAATGAATTTCTATACGAAGCTATTTTTATTCCAGACGGTATAAAGCCGCTACCGAAAAATATTATCGCTTCTCCCGAATTACAAATTTATGTTGACCGCTTCGGGGCATCAAAAGCTGATTTCGCATTAATCGCAGAAGTTGAGCAACAAATCGGTTTTGATATTGTACAGGGAAACGAAGAAGAATGGATTATGGTATGTAATTTGTAAAGTTTAAGGAAAGGATACAAAATTATGATACTAGGAGAACGAATTAAGAGAATCCGCACATTTCGGAGGTTAACACAACGGGAACTAGGCTTGAAGCTGGGATATGAAGAACGCAACGCTGATGTTCGTGTAGCACAATATGAATCCGGCTATCGTGTTCCCAAAAAAGATACTCTCATGGAAATTGCCAAAATTTTGAATGTCAACTATATCAATTTTATTACCGAAGCCCCCGGCTGCGCCGAGGACATTATGCAGACTTTTTTCTGGCTTGACGAGGAACGACCGCAATACCTTTCATCTGTTCCAGCTTGTCCGCAATCCCGGCAAGTGCAACGCTTCTGATGATAAGTCTGTTCGCTATAATGATAGTGACGAATGGCCTGCTCATGCCCCTGTCGGTATGTGGATTGATTATGGTCTGGTAAATGAATTTCTGCGTGAATGGTGTTTGCGGAAAGAACAGCTAAAAAGCGGAGAGATTTCAGAGGACGAATACTTTGAATGGAAAATCAACTGGCCTGCTTCCAGCAGTAGTATTGATGAAAAAGGACATGACAAGAAAAATAGCAGCTATCAATGGAGAAAATAAATTTAAATGCAAAGGAGATTTTATTATGGCAAAAACTATTTCGCTCTTTAATAACAAGGGAGGCGTTAGCAAAACTACAACTGCATTCCACCTAGGCTGGAAATTAGCTGAAATGGGACATAAAACTTTAATTGTAGATACTGACCCACAGTGTAATTTAACAGGACTGTGTCTCAATACCGATAAAGAAAACAAACTATCCATCTTTTACGAGAAGAACAATTATAATATCAAAGATTCTTTATCGCCTATCTTTGATAATAAACCAGAACCTTTACAACCTGCTACCTGTTATGAATTTGCGGACAACCCTAATCTATTTTTGCTTCCTGGACACATAGATTTTTCAGAATATGATGCCACATTTAATATAGCCGAAAACTTAACAGGATCAATAGTTATGTTCAGAAATGTCCCTGGTGCTTCAGAAAACCTCTTGCAATTAACAGCTGATAAATACGACCTTGAATATATTTTATTAGATATGAGTCCTAGTATTTCTTCTACGAATGCCAATATTTTAATGGAAAGCGATTACTTTATTATACCTTGTGCACCAGATTACTTTTGCTACATGGCTATTGAATCTTTAACCAAAGTATTTCCTAGGTGGAATACTACCTATCAAAAGTTAAGAGAAAATGATATCTTCAAATCTGCAACATATAAAATGAAAGCGACTTCACCAAAATTTATTGGAACAATTCAGCAACGAATATAGACCCCGAAATGGTTCACCTGTAAAAGCATTTTCTGAATGGATTACAGATATAAATCAACTGGTCTCCAACAAGCTAGTTCCTGTTTTACAAAAAAATAATATGATTGCTCCTAATTTAAGTGATTACTGTACAGAAAATTATAATCTTATCAATATTGCTGACTTTAACAGTTTAATAGCTCAATCCCAATTACATAATACTCCTGTATTTCTGTTAACACAGGAACAAATTGAAAAATCAGGAAAAGTATGGACTAACATGAAAAAAAATCGTGATGATTTTAATAATACTTTCACAGATTTTGCAAATCGCATTATTAGAGTTACGAATTAACTTATTTGCCATACAGGTATCAAAAATGTATCACGACACATACTAAGAGCCGGAAAGTCCGCTGTTTATGCGGCTTCCCGGCTCTCTGTTTACTATTCAAACTCAATCGTTGCAGGGGGTTTTCCGGTACAGTCGTACAATACGCGGTTTACATTTTTTACTTCATTCACAATACGGCTAGTGGTTTTTCCGATGATCTCCCAGGGAATTTCGGCAAATTCAGCAGTCATGAAATCGGTAGTAGTGACCGCACGCAGGGCAACTGCATAATCATAAGTACGTTCATCCCCCATAACACCTACGGAGCGCATATTTGTGAGGGCTGCAAAGTACTGATTCACTTTTTTGTCCCAGCCTGCATTGGCGATTTCCTCACGCCAGATCGCATCTGCATCCTGAACCATTTTAACTTTCTCAGGTGTAATATCACCAATGATACGAATGCCAAGTCCTGGTCCCTGGAATGGCTGACGATAAACCAAGTAGTCCGGAATGCCAAGTTCAAGGCCTGCCTTGCGAACCTCATCTTTAAACAGGTTTCTTAACGGCTCGATAATTTCTTTAAAATCTACACAGTCCGGAAGCCCGCCTACATTGTGGTGGGATTTGATCACTGTGGATTCTCCTCCTACACCACTCTCCACAACGTCCGGATAAATAGTTCCCTGTACCAGGAAATCTACAGCACCGATCTTCTTTGCCTCTTCTTCAAAAACGCGGATGAACTCCTCACCGATGATCTTTCTCTTTCTTTCCGGCTCTTCTACGCCTTTCAGCTTTTCGTAAAATCGTTCCTGTGCATTTACGCGAATAAAATTCAGATTATATGGCCCTTCTGGTCCGAACACAGCTTCTACTTCATCGCCTTCATTTTTGCGGAGCAGACCGTGGTCTACAAAAACACAGGTAAGCTGATTGCCTACTGCTTTTGATAAAAGGACTGCTGCCACAGACGAATCCACACCACCTGACAGAGCACAGAGAACCTTGCCGTTCCCTACTTTTTCACGAATATTTTTGATGGATTCTTCTACAAAAGAATCAATTTTCCAGTCTCCGGAACAGCCACAGATGTTGTATACAAAATTGGACAGCATCTTACGACCTTCTTTTGTATGAAGCACTTCCGGGTGGAACTGTAATGCATACAGGCCTTTCTCCACATTCTGGACTGCTGCCACAGGACAGTCATTAGTCCATCCACAGATTTCAAAGCCTGGTGCCTGTTTTGAAATGTAGTCATTATGGCTCATCCAGCAGATAGTTTTGGGAGAAACATCTGTAAACAGTCTGGATGCTGTGTCTACATTTACTTCAATTTTTCCGTATTCACGAACTGGTGCTTTTTCAACCTTACCGCCTAACAGATGCATCATAAGCTGCGCACCGTAACAGATTCCAAGAACCGGTACACCCAGTTCAAAGATCTCTTTTGTATAGGTAGGGGCATCCGCCGTATAGCAGCTGTTAGGACCACCAGTAAAGATAATCCCCTTTGGCTGCATTGCTTTAATCTTCTCAATATCTGTCTTATAAGAATAAATCTCACAGTATACGTTACATTCTCTGACACGACGTGCGATCAGCTGATTATACTGTCCACCGAAATCAAGTACAACGACTGTCTCTCTGTTCATTGGTTTCCTCCTATGGTCCATATTGGGGACTTATTGGCTTTCCCGAAACCTTTTCTGTCCTCGAAGCTTTATCCGTGTCATATTATAAAAGAGTATAGAGCGTTTTACAATATCTAAAATTCAATGAAAAGCCTAAAATTTATAAGTTTTTTAGAATTTCCTCATTGTTTTTTCAACGATTCCTCACAGTTCCATCACAATTTACCGGTATATTAATAAGCAAATAAAGCGAAAGCTTTTTCATCATATAGATAAACTTTTTCTTTTTCATACTCGCCGGGCCATAGGGTCCGGCCCTCCTTCTTTTATAGGGAAAATATCCTCAGCTTCTATATGCTTTTGTCTTTCTTTTTGCAAAGATCAGCAGGATCCCTGCCGCAGCCCCTGTAAACAAAAAAGCCTGCAGCAAAGGCATGTAATTATAACTGCCTTCTTTCCAGAAATCTATAAAATCATTGCTTATATAACTCATTGGCAGAAGTGCTGCAACACTTTTCAGAACGCCTGGAAGCTGATCATTCTTAATTCCCATCATACCGCTCAGCATCATACTTACGAAATATAAGGTCATGGTAATCGCATAGGTTGGTCCAAATTTTCCCGTCAATGTGGCTATACTGTGTGAAAAGATCAAAAAGATCAATCCCAATATATACAAACAGATCACCAGGCTGACTGCCGCCTTTACGTCAGGGACCAGAAGATCAAGGCTGGCATATCCTGCTGCCGTATATAGTATAAGTCCTGCTGTAATAACAATCAGCTGTGCGATCGCTTTTGATCCGAACAGAGTTTTTTCAGGAATTCCAAATAGCCGCATCCTTAAGGGAATATCTTTTTCCAGTTCCTTTGAATAGCCTGAAGCATAACCCAGAAGTCCTACAGCCATAGGGATCAGCATACTCATCATAATAAAAACGCTTGTATTAGCTTCCTGTACATATTTGGCCGACACATCAGCGGCAACTGCTTTTGTGATGAGAATCAGCATAAGCACCGGAAATACGATTCCGAAAAAGGGCACAAAAAAATCCCCCAGCACATTTCGTATTTCATAACTGATCAGAGAAATGTCAATTTTTCTCTTCATTACTTTTTTCCCCCTCTGCTTCATTAAATCTGGTTTTTGCATTCATATACATCATTTCAATATCATTATTGCTTCGCTTGAAATTAACATTGTTCTGGATCAAACATCCGACTACTATTTTCTCATTCTCTACAGTACTGCAGGATACAGCGATCAGATGCTCCGGAGATGCCAACTTGGGAAAATCCTTTAAAAGCACCCGGTTCTTTTCCTGATTATCTGTAATAATAATGGATTTTCCACAGTATTTATGGAACAGTTCTTTTTTATCCCCATAATCCACAAGTTTGCCCTGCTCCAGGATAAGGATTTTATCTGCCAGAAGCTCCAGTTCCTCATAATAATGCGACACAATACAAAGGGTATTCTCTTTATCCTGATACCATTTCATAAGCATTTCCATCAACTTTTGCCTTGTTTCAAAATCCAGTCCTGACGTTACTTCATCATAAAAGGTGAGAGGTGCATCCTGCATCATTACCATAATGATGGTAAAACGTTGTCTCTGACCTCCGGATAAAGCTTTGTACCTTTTTCCGAGACAGGGGGCAAATTCAAAGTACTCAATCAGTTCCTGCAGCTTTTTATTTTTCCTGATATCAGTATTGAGGATTGCTTCCATGATATGCTTCACTGACATGGTATTCACATATTCATTAAACTGCAGATGCGCCGCCATTTCTTCTGGCTGAAGTTCTGTGGTAATGCTCCCCCTGTACTTTACAAGCCCAAGCAACGCTTTTACCAGAGTAGTCTTTCCTGCTCCATTAGAGCCAATGATACCGATCCGCTCTCCTTCTTCAAAAACAACTGACCTTTCAATGGACAATGCAGGTTTTTCCTGACGTCCATACCTTACTTCCAAATGATTGATTTTCAACAGCATACCCTTTCCTCCTGTTCCAGACTGGTTTCCACACCATCTTCTGTATTACTGATGGTCAGTTTCAGATGCAGCACCTCTGCATAGTATGCAGAAATATAAAGTCCCAGTCCCTTTCCTTTCTTTTCTAAATTACTGCTTACAAAGGGTTCCCACACATGAGGAAGAATCTCCTCAGGGACATGAGCCTCCCCATTGCGGATCTTCAGCCCATACTTTGTATAAGTGATCTGGATCTTTCCACCCTTTGCTGTGTATGCAACTGCATTGGAAATCAGATTATCCAGGATCCTGGACAGCACTTCTCTATCCGTCTGCAGGATTCCTGTTCCATCTGAAGGATCTAAATTCTGGAATATAAGTTCTTTTTTCTCCATCTGGATCTTATACTTTTCTGCAATTCTTCCAATCACGATCCACAGCTCCACAGGCCCTTCCTCCAGGTCTTCTGTACAATGGTTCAGATACAGCACATTGTTTACAATATCCCGCATTTCCATAAGCTTACCCTTCACCTGAGGAAGATAGGTTTTTACATCTGCATATTTCCCCACTTCATCGATCATGCCGTCAATCAGAAGCATAGCTGCTGCCACGGGTGTTTTCAGCTGATGGGAAGAGGCACGCATAAAAACCTCCTGCCGCTTATTTTCTTTTTCCAGGGTTCGGTTAGCAGATTCAAGAGCACGATAATTTTCTCCAAGTCTTGCATACAACTGATTCAGTGATACCCCCAGTTCGCCAATCTCATCCTTTCTCTGTACATCAAAGGGTGCAAGTTCTCTGTCGCCTGTTTGGCGTATCTGTGATGCATATCTGGAAAGCCGGATGATCGGAGCAACGAATCTTTCCGGAAAAATACTGGGAAGCCAGCAAAACCACCAGAAATATCACTGCCACGATCATGGGTACACTATTAAGGACCACTCCGCTCATATCCTGCATCTGTGGCATGATCAGAGACACCAGGGTAAGGATCTGGCAGTCCTCCTCATCTCCAAGCGCAATATAAGTAACATACTGATTTTCCCCATCCTTAGCAGCCGCTTCATAAACTGTCAGATTATCTGAAACCGTATGCACCTTCAGATTTCGATAAGTAAGCTTACGTGCCAGCTGGTCCACACTCCACTGAACCTGCAGCGGATATTCCTCTGTATCCTGCAGCTTTGGAAATAACTTTTCCGTCAGCATATCCAGATCAAAAGTATCCTCATCGATCTCTTCTATTTTTTCCGGATCTTTCAGGTATTTTTTTACTTTATTTAATTCCTCGGATCAGTTCCGGATCCTTGGTTTCTACCTGCAAATGGATTCCCTTTCCTTCTAAGAGGACCTGATTTTTATCCTCTGGCAAGATAAGGCTTACCGTATTCATCGGATTATCCACCTGCAGGTTCTCATAGCTTCGACTCTTCATAAAATCCTGGGAAAGCTTTGTAACAGATACTCCAGATTGCTGTCATTTTTATGAGACACGTAAAGTGAGGGAAGCATACACACAAAGTAAAGGAGAAGCATTCCTGCCAAAATACTGGCAATTACAATACTGTACAGAAAGGTCTTTTTTGACAGCTTCATAAGATATCTTCATCCCCCTTCCTGAAGCGGTAGCCCATACCGATCACTGTCCGGATGCAGTTCACAGGCAGCTTCTTTCGCAAGTTCTTCACATGTGCATCTATGATCCTGTCATTTCCTATATAATCTTCATTATAAATACGCAGGATCAGCTGCTCTCTGGTAAACACTCTGGACGGTTCCTGGTAAAGGGTATCCAGCAGCAGAAATTCACTGACTGTAAGTTCCAGTGACCTTCCATTAAAATATGCCTGACAGGCTTCCTGGCTGATCACCAGCCCTGATGTTTCTTTGTTTTCTTTTCCACGCCTTGCCCTTCGCAGGATAGTTTCCATACGCTTCAAAAGGATCACCGGTGATACCGGCTTGATCACATAATCATCTGCATAGGCATTAAAGGCATCCAGCTGGGTTTTCTCATCTCCAAGCGCCGTCAGCATGATCACAGGCATCTCCGGCCATCGGCTGCGTATATATGCCAATACCTGAAGCCCATCCGGTCCTGGCACCATAATATCCAATATAGCCATGTCAAAACAGACTTCTGAAGTTCTCAGTAACTGCAGTGCCTGGTCACCATCTTCAGCCTCTGTTACCTCATATCCACTTATCTTCATATATTCGCATAAAACCTCCCGGATAACAGCCTCGTCCTCCAGGAACAAAATTTTTCCACTTTTCTTTTCCATAAAAAATAAGCCCCTTTTGTTTTTTACAGGGCTTATTTTATCAAATCCATATGAAGTTCGTATGAAGATACTATATTTTTATTATGAAAGTTCCAAACAGACCCCATGCATGAGCTAAAGTTGCATTTTCATGCCAGCACAGTCAATCGCAGTACCCCAAGCAAAAGCAGATGGGCAGGATAATCGTCTGCATAGGCATTAAAAGCATCCAGCTGGGTTTTCTCATCCCCAAGAGCTGTCAGCATAATCACAGGCATCTCCGGCCATCGGCTGCGTATATACGCCAGTACCTGGAGTCCATCCGGTCCTGGCACCATAATATCCAATATAGCCATGTCGAAACAGACTTCTGAAGTTCTCAGTAACTGCAGTGCCTGGTCACCATCTTCAGCCTCTGTTACCTCATATCCACTTATCTTCATATATTCGCATAAAACCTCCCGGATAACAGCCTCGTCCTCCAGGAACAAAATTTTTCCACTTTTCTTTTCCATAAAAAATAAGCCCCTTTTGTTTTTTACAGGGCTTATTTTATCAAATCCA
>NZ_JAYFUY010000023.1:0-9723 GCF_059933065.1 Blautia sp. HA3515
CCCCTGTTACAGTACCCTATCCGTGGGGGCACAGACGGGGGCAAGGCTGTCCTACATGGGGCTTCCCTGCCCTAATCTTGGTACCGGCGGCTATGCAGCCCATGGCCCTTGTGAGCATATCACGGTAGAGGGCATGGATCTGGTGGTGGAGATCCTGAAAGGGATCGTGAAGCGGTATGCAGAGCCTGTGAAATAAAATAATAGGATAAGAACCATTGTGATCTGGTAGTTGCTCAGCAGCATGTAATAGAGAATGTGTTGGACAACTGTGTGATAATTTTTTATCACAATGGTTCTTTTTTGTAAAAATTTAAAGCGTAAAAGTGCCATGTCTGTTTAGGATTTTATAAAATTGGACATATGTTTATAAAAATAGCGCGTAAACTCTTAATTTGATACAATACACATAAAAATTAACGATAAAAAATGTGCAACATGCTGATATTCTTGAAATACGAAAAAAAAACTTGTTAAAATATTATCATTATGGTATCTTAGTAGTGCGGAACTAAACTGAATTCTATTTATGCGGAGAAGAGGGAACATGCCTGTATTTGAATGAAAATATTGGTAGAGCAAAAGATGAGAGTTGTGGTTCTGTTTTTTTATTCAGATCATTGTTAAAAAAAAGACGAGAGGAAGAAGGAAGGAACAGGTTATGAGTAGCAAAATTACTATTATTGGTGCAGGCAGCGTAGGTTCTACCATCGCTTATACTTTGGCAAGTGAGGCGATTGCGTCTGAGATCGTTATGATCGATATCAACAAGGAAAAGGTAGAAGGTGAAGTGATGGATATCCTTCAGGGTACCTGCTTTAGAAGCCCGATTTCTATGATCGCAGGAGATTATGAGGATGCTAAGGACTCTGACATTGTAATCATCACATCCGGGATTGCCAGAAAACCAGGACAGACCAGGATCGAGCTTACACAGACGAATGTAAATATTATGAAAGACATTGCTCCAAAGATTGCAAAGGAAGCTCCTAATGCTATTTACATTATCGTAAGCAATCCGGTAGATATTATGACTTATGTATTTACCAAGATTTCCGGCATTCCTGAAAAACAGGTGATCGGTTCCGGTACATTGCTGGATACAGCACGTCTTCGCTGCGGTATCTCTGAGCATTTCAAGGTAGCACAGGGAAATATCCATGCATATGTATTTGGCGAGCATGGGGATACTTCCTTTATTCCGTGGACAGGCGCTTATATCTCAGGCGTAAGTGTAGATGAATATTATGAGAATATGAAAGCGCTTGGAAAAGAGATCCAGCCAATTGACAAAGAGGCAATGCTGAATTATGTCCAGAAGTCCGGTGGCCAGATCATTGCAAAGAAAGGGGCTACTTTCTATGCTGTATCTGTAACCGTATGCAAGCTGGTCAATCTGGTACTTGCAGCATCTGATACTATTACCACTGTTTCTTCCATGATGCATGGAGAGTATGGTATTGAAGATGTATGCTTAAGTACACTTACCCTGGTAGGACCTAATGGTATCCAGGGAAAAGTACCAATGCGTATGAATAAGAGTGAAATTGAACAGTTGAGAAAGAGTGCTGACGCCCTGAAAAATGTTATTGCACAGATCGATCTGTAAAATTGCGTATATATTGGGAGCCGCTTGCGGCTCCCCTATTATGTCCAAAATGCTCGACTTGAATTGATTTTATAATACAAAATAACGTGTTGATTCCTATTAATTTCTGAATATACCAGCAGCTGAAATACAAGATAAAAAGTTGCTGTATATAAATATATTTGCTATAAAACGATAGAAAATGCTAAGAAACAAAGAAAGGATAGCAGGATTATGAAGTACAGTTATTATCCGGGATGTACCCTGAAAAACAAAGCAAAAGACCTGGATACCTATGCCAGGGCTTCTGCCAAGGCGCTTGGATTTGAACTGGAAGAAATCGAAGACTGGCAGTGCTGCGGCGGTGTTTATCCGCTGGGAAGCGATGAAATTGCCACAAAGCTTTCTTCTGTCCGTGCATTGGAGCAGGCCAGGGAAAAAGGCCAGGATCTGGTAACAGTCTGTTCCGCCTGTCATCATGTGATCAAAAGAGTCAATGACGACATGCAAAATGTGGAGGATATCCGCACCAGAGCCAACAATTACCTGAAATTTGAAACACCCTATGCAGGAGAAACAACCGTTCTCCATTACCTGGAAGTATTAAGAGACAGGGTAGGTTTTGATAAGATCAAAGAAAAGGTTGTAAATCCGTTAAAGGGTAGGAAGATAGGTGCTTATTATGGGTGCCTTTTGTTAAGACCTGGAAAAATACTGGGATTTGATAATCCGGAAAATCCTTCCATTATAGAAGATTTTATCCGTGCTATCGGCGGTGAGCCGGTGATCTATCCTTTCCGTAATGAATGCTGCGGTGGCTATATTTCCCTGAAAGAAAAGGATATGGCACAGAATATGTGCAAAAAGATCATGGACAGTGCAGAAGGTTTTGGGGCAGAGATGCTGATCACGGCCTGTCCGCTTTGCATGTATAACCTGAAAAAGAACGGAAACGGAAAACTTCCTGTATACTATTTCACAGAGCTTCTTGCTGAAGCGCTGGGCGTGAAAGAGGAGGTGGCAGAGTAATGAGTGCTTATACATATGGAAATACTGCAAATGCTGCAGAACGGATCAAAGAGATCTCAGGAGTAAATCCTCTGAAATGTATGAAATGCGGCAAATGCTCTGCAACCTGTCCGGCATTTAATGAGATGGATATCAAGCCGCATCAGTTTGTATCCTATGTACAGAATGGGGATATTGAGGCACTTGCCCAGTCAAAATCCCTGTGGAAATGTCTTTCCTGCTTTGCATGTGTGGAGCGTTGCCCAAGAGATGTAAAACCAGGAAAACTGATCGATGCTGCAAGACAGATCGTGATCAGGGAAAAAGGGACAGAATTATCTGAAAGCAGATGAGATCCCGGAGCTGATCGATGATGAAACGCCTCAGCAGCTGTTAGTCAGTGCATTCAGAAGATACAGGAGGTGAGAGACTGGTGCAGAGAATAGGTGTATTTGTATGTCACTGTGGTACCAATATCGCAGCCACAGTAGATGTAAAAAAAGTAGTTGAAATGGCAAAAATGGAGCCAGGAGTAGTCCATGCAGAGGATTATCAGTATATGTGCTCTGAAGCAGGACAGTCCAAGATCATTAATGCCATTAAAGAGAAACAGCTGACAGGAGTTGTAGTATGTTCCTGTTCCCCGCGTATGCATGAGGCTACTTTCCGTAAAGCAGCGGAAAAGGCAGGCCTGAATCCATACATGGTAGAGATCGCAAATATCCGTGAGCACTGCTCCTGGATCCACAAAGATATGGAGGAAGCAACCAAGAAAGCTGTGATCCTTGCAAGAGCAGCCATTGCAAAGGTAAATCTGGATGCGCCTCTTCAGCCGGGAGAGAGCCAGGTTACAAAACGGGCCCTGGTGATCGGCGGCGGTATTGCAGGTATCCAGTCTGCACTTGATATTGCAGATGCAGGATATGAAGTGGATATTGTGGAAAAGCTTCCCAGCATTGGTGGAAGAATGTCCCAGCTGGACAAAACATTCCCAACCCTGGACTGCTCCGCATGTATCCTTACCCCTAAGATGGTAGAAGCTGCAGCTCATGAGAAGATCAATATCTATACATACAGCGAAGTTGAGAAGGTCAGCGGCTTTGTAGGTGATTTTACAGTAGATATCCGTAAAAAAGCCAGAAGCGTAGACATGAGCAAATGTACAGGCTGTGGTGTATGTTCCCAGAAATGTCCATCCAAGAAGATTCCTAATGAATTTAACCGTGGACTGAACAACCGCAGTGCCATTTATATTCCTTTTGCACAGGCCATCCCAAATGTACCTGTGATCGATCGTGAGAACTGTATTAAGTTCAAAACCGGCAAATGCGGTGCCTGCGCTAAGAACTGTGCAGCAGGAGCTATTGATTATGAACAGCAGGATGAGATCGTAACAAAGAAATACGGAGCCATTGTTGTGGCAACCGGTTTTGATGTGATCAAGCTTGATCAATATGATGAGTATGCTTACAGCCAGAGCAAGGATGTGATCACTTCTCTGGAACTGGAGCGTTTGATGAATGCAGCAGGACCTACAAAGGGTCATCTGGAACGTCTTTCTGACGGAAAAGCACCGAAGAATATTGTGTTTGTACAGTGTGTAGGAAGCCGCTGCTCTGATAACAGAGGAAAAAGCTACTGCTCCAAGATCTGCTGCATGTATACAGCGAAACATGCAATGCTGATCAGAGATAAATACCCGGATACGAATGTAACCGTATTTTATATTGATGTACGTACTCCTGGAAAGAACTTTGATGAGTTCTACAGAAGAGCCGTAGAAGAGTATGGAGTAAATTATATTAAAGGTCAGGTTGGCAAGGTCATTCCTCAGCCAGACGGAACTTTAATGGTACAGGCATCAGACCTTCTGGACAACAAACAGATCCTGATGGAGGCGGATATGGTTGTGCTTGCAGCTGCCATTGAGCCAAATAAAGATGTACGTAAGATCGCAACCATGCTTACTGCAAGTATTGATACCAACAATTTCCTTACTGAAGCCCATGCAAAGCTTCGTCCTGTAGAATCACCAACCGCAGGTATTTTCCTGTCCGGTGTGTGCCAGGGACCAAAGGATATTCCGGAAACCGTTGCACAGGCTGGGGCAGCAGCAGTAAAAGCCATCGGACTGCTGGCAAAAGACAAGCTGACTACAAACCCATGTACAGCAAAGGCAGATCCTCTTGCATGTAACGGATGTTCCCAGTGTATGAATGTATGCCCATATGGAGCAATTTCCTATGAGGATGTACAGGTGAATGACCATGGAGTACGTGAGACAAGGCGTGTGGCAGTTGTAAACAATGCACTTTGCCAGGGCTGTGGTGCATGTACAGTTACCTGTCCGTCCGGAGCAATGGATCTTCAGGGATTCTCCAACAGACAGATCATAGCGGAGGTAGATGCAATATGTCGATAGAAGCAAAAGAAGAATTCAGGCCTAAAATCGTAGCGTTCTGCTGCAACTGGTGCAGTTATGCAGGAGCAGACCTGGCAGGAAGCAGCCGTCTGGTTTATCCGGCAGATGTAAAGATCATCCGTGTTCCATGTTCCTGCCGTGTGAATCCTATGTTTATCCTCCGTGCTTTTGAAAAAGGGGCAGACGGAGTGATCCTTTGCGGATGCCATCCGGGAGATTGCCATTATACAACCGGAAACTATTATGCAAGAAGAAGAATGACACTTTTGTTCTCCATGCTTGATTTTATTGGAGTGGAAAATGGACGTACCCGTGTGGAATGGGTGTCTGCAGCAGAAGGTGTTAAGTTCTCCCAGACCATGAATGAGTTTGTGGAGAAGATCCATTCTCTTGGTAAGAATGTAAGATTGGAGGATATAAGATGCAGGAACTGATTAGCCGTGCAAAGGAGCTGCTGGCAGATAATACGGTAGCCCGTGTTCTTGGCTGGAGAGCCGGAGACCTGCCTTACAATCCTGAAGCAGCATATTTTGAAACACCGGAAAGCCTGGATGAATTCGTTTACGATGGCTTTTGCGGAGCAAATTTAAGCAAGATGATGATCGAAGCTTCCAAGCTGGAAGGAAAAACCCTTGTCTGTCTGAAACCGTGTGATACATACAGCTTTAACCAGCTGATCAAAGAGCACAGGGTAGACCGTGAGAAAGCCTATATTATCGGTGTAGGCTGCAAAGGTAAGCTGGATGTGGAAAAGCTTCGCAAAATGGGAATCAAGGGAATCCAGAAAATCACCGGAGCAAAGCTTACTGATGATTGCGAGAACCTTGAAATTGAAACTATTTATGGCAGCAAAACCGTTGCCTATAAAGATGCAATGCTTGAAAGATGCCATGTATGTAAGGGCAAAGAGCATATGATCTATGATGAGATCATCGGTGAGTCCAAGGATACAAAAGATGCTGACCGCTTTGCAGAAGTGGAACGGATCGAAGCAATGTCTCCAAAGGAAAGATTTGAATTTTTCCAGAAGGAACTGAGCAAATGTATCCGCTGCAATGCCTGCCGCAATGCCTGTCCTGCATGCAGCTGCCGCAGATGTGTATTTGACAGTACCAAATTTGACAGCGCCCAGAAAGCAAATGTGGATGATTTTGAGGAAAAGATGTTCCATATCATCCGTGCATTCCATGTCAGCAGGAAGATGCACAGACTGTGGAGAGTGCAGCCGTGTCTGCCCCCAGGGGATTCCGCTTCATCTTTTTAACCGTAAATTCATCAAAGACATCGACCAGTTCTACGGAGAGTATCAGGCAGGTGCAGATGCTGAATCAAAAGGTCCGCTTACCAGCTTTACATTTGAGGATGTGGAGCCTGGCATTGTGGCAGAAAGGGGATAATGTATGTATAAGATAAAAAAAGAAAATCTGAAGGCATTATTCCAGATGATTTCTGAAAAACAGGATCTGATCCTTCCTGTAAAAAAAGCAGAGCAGACAAATTTTGCATTGTGGACGGAAGATGCTGATGTGGATCTTACAACCCTGAAAACTGTAAAATCAGGAAAAGATGCGTTTTTTCCACAAAGCGAAACTTTATATACCTGTGTACGTGATGGCAAAAAGCTGTCTGTAGAGCCGGAAGCATTAAGAGAGCATCCGTTTGTGGTATTTGGAATGAAAGCCTGTGATGTAAAAGGTGTGGAGGTTCTGGATAAAGTATTTCTTTCTGATCCGGTGGACACTTTTTATGCAGCAAGGCGTGAGCATGGGACTATTGTTGCCATGGCCTGCCATGAGCCGGAAGAGTCCTGTTTCTGCAAGGTTTTCGGCACAGATGCAGCAGATCCGGTGGCAGACGTAGCTGTCTGGATGATCGGTGAAGAGCTTTTCTGGAAGGCTGTTACAGAAAAAGGAAATGCTCTTACAGAAAGCGTGAAGGAGCTTCTTCAGGATGCTGATGCAGCAGATGAGGAGACAGTTTCTAAGGAAAAAGAAGCAATCCGTACCATTATTGAAAAACTTCCTGATACACACCTTTCCCTGGAGGGGTGGGACGGAAATGCTACAGAAGAAAAATTCAATTCTCCTGTATGGAATGAACTGTATAAACCATGTCTGGCATGTGGTACCTGCACCTTTGTATGTCCTACCTGCCAGTGCTATGACATTAAAGACTATGATACAGGCCATGGCGTAAAGCGTTATCGCTGCTGGGATTCCTGCATGTATTCTGATTTTACGCTGATGGCAGGCGGCAGCAACCGTACAACACAGCTGCAGAGATTCCGTCAGAGATTTATGCATAAGCTGGTTTATTTCCCGGCAAACAACGATGGCATGTATTCCTGTGTAGGATGCGGACGCTGTGTGGAGAAATGTCCGGAAGCATTAAATATTGTAAAGGTGATCAAAGCCTTTGAAAAGCAGGGAGGAGAAAAAGCATGAGTGAATGTACCTGCCATAAAAACTACAAACTGGAGGCACTCTATCCCAAAGGTAGGAGTTATCACCAGCATTAACGAGGAAACTCCGGATGTAAAAAACCTTTTGTGTAAATGCACCGGATGGAGGAAAGCTTTTTGAGCATATGCCTGGGCAGTGTGCAATGCTTTGCGCACCTGGAGTCAGTGAAGGAATGTTTTCCATTACATCCTCCCCTACCAATAAAGAATATCAGGAATTCAGTATTAAAAGATGCGGAGAGCTGACTTCTTATCTGCACAGCCTGCAGGTTGGGGATGAGATCACAGTGCGTGGGCCTTATGGAAATCATTTTCCGGTAGAGGATAAGCTGAAAGGAAAGAATCTTCTGTTTATCGCCGGAAGGTATTGGTCGTGGCACCTCTTCGTTCTGTGATCAATTATGTGCTGGACAATCGTGAGGATTATGGAACTGTGGATATTCGGGACGGTTCCCGTTCTGCAGATGATCTGGTTAAGCTGAAAGAGATCCAGAATGTATGGATGAAAGCAAAAGATGTAAATGTATATCTTACCATTGACCGTGAAGAACAGGAGGGCTGGGACGGACATGTAGGCTTTGTTCCAAGCTATCTGAAAGAAATCGGATTTGATACAAATAAAGTTGCATTGGTGTGCGGACCGCCGATCATGATCAAGTTTGTTCTTCAGGGACTGGAAGAACTGGGCTTTTCAAGATCACAGGTTTATACCACACTGGAACTTCGTATGAAATGCGGAATCGGTAAGTGCGGACGCTGCAATATTGGTTCCAAATATGTGTGCAAGGACGGACCGGTGTTCCGGCTGGATGAGATCGATCAGTTACCTGATGAGTACTGAAGAAGCAAAGCGGAATCGAGCTTAGAGCACTGCGAATCGACAAAAGCAGTGTCGAGCCTAGCACTGCGATTACCTACTATAAGAAAGGATCAAACAACATGGAAAATATGGTAAATGTATATTTCTTTGGAAAAAAATACACAGTACCTGCTGATCTTACGATCATGACCGCTATGGAATATGCAGGTTATACCTTAAAGAGGCTGCGGATGCCGTCATGGCTTCTGCGGCGCCTGTGCAACCATGTACAGGATCAAAGGAAAAAATGAACTGAAGACCTGCCTGGCCTGTCAGACACAGGTACAGGAAGGCATGTATGTGGCAAGCATCCCATTCTTCCCAACAGACAAGAGAACCTATGAGATTGATGAGATCCGTCCGGAACAGCGCATTATGATGGAACTTTATCCGGAAATCTACAGCTGTATCGGATGTAATGCCTGCACAAAAGCCTGCACACAGAACCTGAATGTTATGCAGTATATCGCTTATGCACAGCGTGGAGAATTTGAGAAATGTGCAGAAGAGTCCTTTGACTGTATCGCATGCGGCTGCTGTACTGTGCGTTGTCCTGCAGAGATTTCCCATCCAATGGTTGGTCTTCTGGCAAGACGTCTTACTGGAAAATATATTGCACCAAAGAGTGAGCATCTGGCGAAACGTGTAGAAGAGATCCATGAAGGGGCATATGATGAACTGATCGAACAGATCATGCAGAAGCCTATTACGGAAATGGAAGAACTTTACAACCACAGAGAGATTGAGAAATAAGGAGGAAGAGCCATGTTTACACCAGAAATGATGGAATCCGTGAAAAAAGTGGAGGCAACAAGACCTTCACGAATTGGCATGGAACCTAGAAGAATGACAGCTGAAGAGAAGGACACTCTTTTGAAGGCTTTTCATCCGGATTACAGGGAAGAGGCGTTTGCCGAGATTAAGATCGGACCGAATAAAGGCCAGAAAGCGCCAAAAGAGCTGACACATCTTCTCCATTCCAACAGTCGTCTGCTGACAGATAAAGTAGATCTTGATAAAGTAGATTATGACGTAGATGTACTTGTGATCGGCGGCGGCGGTGCAGGATCTTCTGCAGCAATTGAAGCTCACGAAGCCGGAGCAAAGGTTATGATCGTTACAAAGCTGCGTATCGGTGATGCTAATACCATGATGGCAGAGGGTGGTATCCAGGCAGCAGATAAAGCAAATGATTCACCGGTACAGCATTATCTGGATGCTTTCGGCGGCGGACATTTTGCTGCAAGACCGGAACTTTTGAAAAAACTGGTTATGGAAGCACCGGATGCCATTCAGTGGCTGAATGATCTTGGTGTTATGTTTGATAAAGATGCAGAAGGAAATATGGTGACCACTCACGGCGGCGGAACATCCAGAAAGAGAATGCA
>NZ_JAYFUY010000024.1:0-14943 GCF_059933065.1 Blautia sp. HA3515
CCCCCTGTATGAATGGGTTGGCGAAAAGGTGGATCAGTGGGGCAAGGATGCTGTTGGTAAAGAGGGGTACAGCTATGTTGGAGCTGTTGTAGGAGCAACCTATCCGGAGATGGGCAAGGTTCTTAGGAAGCTGATGCCGAAAACCTTTATCCTGGTACCAGGATATGGTGCACAGGGCGGTAAAGGCAAGGATCTGGTTCACTTCTTTAACAAAGACGGACTTGGCGCTATCGTGAACTCTTCCAGAGGGATCATTGCTGCTTACAAGCAGGAGAAATATGCATCATTTGGTGAAGAAGGGTATGCACAGGCTTCCCGTCAGGCTGTGAAGGATATGATCCTGGATATCAGTACAGCACTTGAGGGAAGATAGGGGAAAGCATATGAGTAAAAAGACAAAAGAAATCTGTACAGTAGTCAGCCAGGAATGTATAGGCACAGATATATACAGCTTGTGGATCCAGACAGAAGAGATTGCTTCGGAAGCAGTACCAGGGCAGTTTGTATCCCTGTATTGTAAAGACCAGAGTAAGCTTCTGCCAAGACCAATCAGCCTGTGTCAGATCGACCGGGAAAAGAGCAGACTAAGGCTTGTATACAGGGTGACAGGACAAGGTACTGGTACAGAAGAGTTTTCCAGATTACAGCCAGGAGATACCATTCCTGTACTTGGACCTCTTGGTAATGGTTTTCCCCTTGGGGAAGCAAAAGGGAAAAAAGTTCTGCTTATGGGCGGTGGTATCGGGATCCCACCTATGCTTCAGACTGCAAAAGAGACAGAGGCAGATGTGACAGCTGTACTTGGATACAGGGATCAGCTGTTTCTTGATAAAGAGTTTCAGGATTATGGGAAGGTTTACGTGGCTACAGAGGATGGCTCTGCCGGTACAAAAGGAAATGTTCTGGATGCTGTCAGAGAAGAGCAGCTTACAGCAGATGTGATCTTTGCCTGTGGGCCAAAGCCTATGCTTCGTGCTATTAAAGCGTATGCGCTGGAGCATCAGATTCCCTGCTGGATCTCCATGGAAGAACGCATGGCATGTGGTGTAGGAGCATGTCTTGGCTGTGTATGCCAGTCTACAGAAGTGGATGATCATTCCCATGTGCATAATAAGCGGGTATGCAAAGACGGACCTGTATTTCTCAGTACGGAGGTAGAATTATGATCAATACAAAAGTGACTCTGGCTGGGGTAGAACTTAAAAATCCTGTAATGACTGCCTCCGGAACCTTCGGATCCGGCAGTGAATATAGTGAGTTTGTGGATCTGAACAAGCTTGGGGCTGTAGTGACCAAGGGTGTGGCAAATGTGCCTTGGCCAGGGAATCCGGTGCCAAGGGTAACAGAAACCTGTGGCGGTATGCTGAATGCCATTGGCCTTCAGAATCCGGGGGATTCGATGTTTTCTGTAAGAGGGATATCCCGTTCCTTAAGAATTATGATACAAAGATTATTGTGAATGTATGCGGCAGGTCTGTGGAAGATTACTGCCAGGTAGTGGAACGACTGGCCAGTGAGCCGGTGGATATGCTGGAGATCAATGTTTCCTGCCCTAATGTGAAGGAAGGCGGCATTGCTTTCGGGCAGGATCCAAAGGCTTTGGAAGCCATCACGAAAGAAGTGAAGAAGTATGCAGCCCAGCCTGTGATCATGAAGCTGAGTCCTAACGTAACAGATATTACGGTAATGGCAAAAGCAGCAGAGGCAGGGGGCGCAGATGTGATCTCCCTGATCAATACACTGACAGGCATGAAGATCGATATTAACCGGCGTACTTTTGCCCTGGCTAATAAGACCGGCGGTATGTCCGGCCCTGCAGTAAAGCCTGTAGCTGTACGTATGGTATATCAGGCAGCCCATGCAGTAAAGATCCCAGTGATCGGTATGGGAGGGATCGCCACAGCAGAGGATGCCATTGAATTTCTGATGGCAGGTGCAACTGCCGTATCGGTAGGTACTGCTAATTTCTTTAACCCTTATGCTACGGTCCAGATCGCAGAAGGGATACAGGCATTTATGGAAAAACAAAAGATCCAGGATCTTGGTGAGATCATTGGATGTGTGGAATAATATGGAGGAATCAGATCGCTATGGAAAGATACAAACAGGAATTTATTGAATTTATGATTGATTGCAATGTGCTGAAATTCGGAGATTTTGTTACAAAATCAGGAAGAAAGACCCCTTTCTTTGTAAATACCGGATTTTACAGAACAGGCGCACAGCTTCGCAAGCTGGGAGAGTATTATGCAAAAGCCATCCATAACAAGTTCGGACTGGATTTTGATGTATTGTTCGGGCCTGCTTATAAGGGAATTCCCCTTACAGTAGCAGCGACTATGGCTATTAGCGAAGAATACGGGAAGGACATCCGCTATTGTTCAAACCGTAAAGAGGTAAAGGATCATGGAGATAAGGGGATCCTTCTTGGCAGTCCGATCCAGGATGGAGACAAGGTGGTGATCATCGAGGATGTTACTACTGCAGGCACATCTATCCAGGAAACACTTCCCATTATCAAGGCACAGGGAGATGTAAATCCCATCGGTCTGGTTGTATCTGTAGACCGTATGGAACGTGGTCAGGGAACAAAAAGCGCTTTAAAAGAGATCCAGGAGAAATACGGACTTGAGACAACTGCCATTGTTACCATGGCAGAGGTGGTAGAGCATCTGTACAACAAAGAATATAAAGGAAAAGTGATCATTGATGATACATTGAAAGCTTCCATTGACGCATATTATCAGCAGTATGGCGCAGAATAAAAGGAGGTTTGGCCATGAATGAAAGAATATATAAGACTATGTCTGCCACAGGGGTTTCCAGTCTGATTCTTGGCATTATTGCTGCAACAGCAGGGATTGTTACAGGAGTTCTGATGATCATTAATGGCGCAAGGCTTCTGAAAAGAAAATCAGAAATCCTGCTGTAATACAAACTGCGGGCAGGACTTTTAGGCAGGGGATAATATTGAAAAATGAAACAAAGCGTATGATCAGACAAGGCGGGGTCATTCTATTTGGAATATATGTGATCCTGCTGATATACTTCCTGTTCTTTTCTGAGTCTTACGGCAGAGTTGCAGACGCAGAACGGATATATCGGTATAATCTTATACCGTTTGTGGAAATCCGCAGATTCTGGGTTTATCGCAGGCAGCTGGGTACTTTTGCATTGTTTACCAATATATTTGGAAATGTGATCGGTTTTATCCCGTATGGATTTATCCTTCCTGTGATCACAAATCGTATGAGAAGCGGTTTTCTTATTATTTTTTCAGGATTTTCCATAAGTCTGACAGTGGAACTGATCCAGCTTGTGACAAAAGTGGGCTGCTTTGATGTGGATGATCTGATTCTGAACACACTTGGATCAGCGGTAGGCTATGGGTGCTTCCTGATCTGCAATCATATCAGGAGAAAATACTATGGCAAGAAGATATAGATACTCATTTACAAAGAAAAAGGAAGCCGGAAAAGGGAAGGTCTCTGTTACTATGGCAGTGATCTCCCTGATCCTGTTTTGTGGGGCAGTGACTGCAGCGTTTCTTCTGGACGGTCAGTATGGATTTGTAACCGGCGGAATATGCCTGTTTGCAGCGCTTCTGTCTATTTATGGATTTATCATGGGACTGCTCAGCTTTTCAGAGGCTGGCAAAGGTCATAAGACAAGCATTATCGGATCCATCACAAACGGGATCATTATGATTCTCTGGCTTGGGATTTATCTGACAGGAGTATAATGATCACTGATGGATGACAGATTAAAAGAACAGATAGATTTTATTCTTGAGATAGACAAAATGAAGGAGATCCTGCGGCAGAATTATCTGGCAGACGGATCAGCAAGAGAGAATGACGCCGATCATTCCTGGCATTTGGCTATGATGGCGCTTATCCTCAGTGAATATTCCAATGAAAAAGTGGATGTGACACGAGTGGTGCCTATGGTTCTGACCCATGATCTGGTAGAGATCGATGCAGGAGATACTTATGCATATGATGAGGCTGGGGCTCTTACCAAGGAAACAAGGGAAAAAGCAGCAGCTGACCGGATCTTCGGCATTCTTCCTAAGGAACAGGGCACATGGATGAGAGGGCTGTGGGATGAATTTGAAGCCTGCAATACACCGGAATCCAGATTTGCCCATGTGCTGGATAACAGTCTGCCTTTATTTTTAAATCATGCAGCCGGTGGGATCAGCTGGAAGGAACATAAAGTAAAAAGAAGCCAGATCTATAAAAGAAACCGTATTACAGGGGAAGGATCAGCAAAGATCTGGGAATATATGCAGGAACTGATCCAGGAGAATATTAATAAAGGAAATATCATAGACGATAGGAGTTAAAAGTTGGACAAGTGGATGATGGAAAGATATGAGTTGGCCAAAATGAGAGTTTCCCAGATACCAGGGGAACAGACTGTGGCACAGCCATATCTGGATTTTTTTCAGAAGACAGCAGATTTTCTTATAAAGACCATACAGATCATGGATGATAAAGGAGATGGCCTTTCTTTTGAAGCATTAAAAGAAAGAAACCAGCTGCTATATCAGGATATTTCAGGTGATAATTATGATGTAAGCTATGGAAACCCGTCCTATGCAAAGAAAATGCTGGGAGAATATGGCAGGGATTTCACTTTCCTTTACGGAGAATTAAGAGGAGCTATTGTTTATGCCCATGAGAAGGATCTTTGGGAGATGACAGTGGCTCTGGAATTATTCCTGGAAGTATATTCTGCTTTTGCCCAGGAAGAAATACCGGAAGAAAAAGTGGTTCGCAGGATTCTGTATTCCTATATAAATGATTACTGCCAGGATATGATGGAGCATCATGTATGCAGTTCCCTGGATCCGGAAATGGATTTTGCAGTAAAGATCATTATGGAATCAGACCTTTCAGATCTGTCTTATCTTTACAGATTCGGAGAATATATTTCCGAAAACGAGCTGGGCAGTGCCAGGTTTTTGAATACCCTTCCTCAGGAAGAAATCGATGCAATGGCAAGAACCTATACAGAAGGATACAGGATCGGTTTTATTAATGGAAGAAAAGATATTACCAAGAAGAAAACCGTGAATATCCGATACAATCTTGGATTTGAAAGAATGGTACGTTCCGCAATCTTACAGTTCCGCAAGATGGGGCTGGAGCCTGTGATCTATCGTCACACACCTCATGTTGCCTGCAAAAGAGGCAGCAGCCGGATCGGATATACCGGCGGGGTCATTAATCCTCAGTATGATTATGACCACAGACAGGATTATGCTCTGTTTCTTGATGGGGAGTACCTTCAGAAAAGGCTGCGGGCGCTTCAGAATGCATATGAACAGTATAAGGATCTGGCAGCAGTGCACGGAGGTCCGGCAGTGATCGAGACCTTTGGAGAAGCACCTTTTTCACCGGAGAGCAAGCCGGAAGCATGGAGTCTTAGTGAGGCACAGCATAAGCTGGATCTGGAACTGACCAATGAGTCCGGGCAGATCGTAAACCGCTATATCCATGGAGACGAGCGCAGCTTTACGATCATTGCCTATCCGGTACCAGAGATCGGCACAGATTATCCGGACATTTTCAGGGAGATCGTAAAGATCAATACACTGGACTATCAGGCCTACCAGAAGGTGCAGCAGAAGATCATAGATACTCTGGATACCTGTGAGTGGGTGGAGATTAAGGGAAAGGGAGATAATGAAACAGATCTTCTGATCCATCTTCATAAACTGACAGATCCCAAAACGCAGACCAACTTTGAAAATTGTGTGGCTGATGTGAATATTCCTGTAGGTGAAGTGTTTACTTCTCCTGTACTTGCCGGAACCGGCGGGATCCTTCATGTGACTAAGGTTTACCTGAATGGATTACAGTTCCGTGACCTGAAGCTGGTTTTTGACTGTGGACAGGTGATCGATTATACCTGCAGTAATTTTGAGAATGAAGAAGATAACAGAAAATATATAGAGGACAACATCCTGTTTCATCATCCAAAGCTTGCCATGGGTGAGTTTGCTATTGGTACGAATACCACCGCCTACGTAGCTGCCAGGAAATATGGAATTGAGGACAAGCTTCCTATCCTGATCGCAGAGAAAATGGGACCTCATTTTGCAGTAGGGGATACCTGTTACAGCTGGGCAGAGGATACGCCGGTGTACAATCCGGATGGCAAAGAGATCATAGCAAGGGATAATGAAATTTCAGAAATGCGTAAAGATGATGTATCACTGGCATATTATGGCTGTCACACAGATATTACCATTCCTTATGAGGAACTGGGCAGTATCCGGGTGATCCAGGATGATGGTGATATGGTTTCCATCATTGAAGACGGCCGTTTTGTTCTGGAAGGAACAGAAATGCTGAATGAGCCATTTCACTGACAAATACAAAGAATCCCTTTTCCTGGTTGACAGAAAAAGGGATTCTTAGTAGAATTTACGGTTAGAAAGGCTGAGAGGAGAAGAACATGTCAAAAGTAGGAATTGTAATGGGTAGTGATTCAGATATGCCTGTCATGAAAAAGGCAGCTGATATTCTGGAAAAACTGGGAATTGATTATGAGATGAGGATCATTTCCGCACACAGGGAACCGGATGTGTTTTTTGATTATGCGAAATCCGCAGAGGAGAAAGGGTTTAAGGTCATTATTGCAGGAGCAGGAATGGCAGCCCATCTTCCAGGAATGTGTGCTGCCATATTCCCTATGCCGGTCATTGGTATTCCGATGCATACCACATCTCTTGGAGGCAGGGATTCCCTGTACTCTATCGTACAGATGCCTTCCGGCATTCCGGTGGCTACTGTTGCCATTAACGGCGGTGCAAATGCAGGCCTTCTGGCTGCGAAGATCCTTGCTACGTCAGATCCGCAGCTTTTAGATAAGCTGAAAGCATACAGCCAGGAGTTAAAGAGTCAGGTAGAAGCAAAGGACGCAAGACTTCAGGAAGTAGGATGTAAAGAATATTAATCTGGGAGGAAGAGAAAAATGGATTACAAGAACGCAGGAGTAGATATTGAGGCAGGGTACAAGTCTGTAGAGCTGATGAAACAGCATATTGCAAAGACAATGCGCCCGGAAGTGCTTGGAGGAATCGGCGGTTTTTCAGGTGCTTTTTCCATGAATGCTTTTAAGGATATGGAGGAGCCTACTCTGGTATCTGGTACAGACGGCGTAGGTACCAAGTTAAAACTGGCATTTATCATGGATCAGCATGATACAGTTGGTATTGACTGTGTTGCTATGTGTGTAAATGATATTGCCTGTGCAGGCGGAGAGCCTCTGTTCTTCCTGGATTATATTGCCTGCGGCAAGAACTATCCGGAAAAGATCGCGCAGATCGTGAAAGGTGTTGCAGATGGCTGTCAGCAGTCAAATGCTGCTCTTATCGGCGGTGAGACTGCAGAAATGCCTGGATTTTATCCTGTAGATGAATATGACCTTGCAGGCTTTGCTGTAGGTGTTGTAGATAAAAAAGACCTGATCACAGGAGAAGCCTTAAATGCAGGAGATGTACTGATCGGTATGGCATCCTCAGGCGTTCATAGCAATGGTTTTTCCCTTGTGCGTAAAGTATTTGACATGACAAAAGAATCTTTGGATACCTATTATGATGAGCTTGGCACTACTCTTGGAAAGGCTTTGATCGCTCCTACCAAGATCTATGTAAAAGCATTAAAGAGCATTAAGAATGCTGGCGTCCGTGTACATGCATGCAGCCATATCACAGGCGGCGGTTTTTATGAGAATGTTCCCCGTATGCTGAAAGAGGGTACTCGTGCAGTGATCAAAAAAGACAGCTATCCTGTACCGCCGATCTTTGGTCTTCTTGCTCGTACAGGCGGTATTGAAGAGAAGATGATGTATAATACATATAATATGGGACTTGGTATGGTTGTGGCTGTAGCCCCGGAAGATGTGGATAAGACGGTAGCCGCTATCAAAGAAGCGGGAGAAGAGCCATATGTAGTTGGCCATATTGAAGCTGGCGAAAAAGGAGTAACATTATGCTGAAGGTAGGCGTTCTGGTATCCGGAGGCGGCACCAACCTTCAGGCGATCCTGGATGCTCAGGACGCAGGGAAGATCACCAATGCACAGGTGGCACTGGTGGTCAGCAACAATGCAGGGGCATATGCATTGAAGCGTGCCCAGGATCACCAGATCCCTGCAGTATGCATTTCCCCAAAAGATTATGATACAAGAGAGGACTTTCACCAGGCGCTCCTTAGAACGCTTCAGGAAGCTGAGATTGATCTTGTGGTTCTGGCAGGATTCCTTGTGGCCATTCCATCTTCTATTGTGGAAGCATTCCCTAACAGAATCATCAACATCCATCCGTCTTTGATTCCTTCTTTCTGTGGTGTTGGCTATTACGGTCTTCATGTGCATGAAGAAGCTCTGAAAAGAGGGGTAAAGGTTACAGGCGCTACGGTTCATTTTGTAGATACAGGTACCGATACCGGCCCGATCATTCTGCAGAAAGCAGTGGATATTGAACCGGACGATACCCCTAAGACACTTCAGCGAAGAGTTATGGAGCGGGCTGAATGGAAGCTTCTTCCAAAGGCCATCCAGCTGATCGCAAATGGCAGGGTCACAGTGGAGAACGGAATTGTAACCATCAGTGAATAATAAGCAGACAGAAGAAGCAGTGTCCCAAAGGGACAACAGGAGGATACAATGAAGGTATTAATCGTTGGAAGCGGCGGAAGAGAGCATGCCATTGCCTGGAGCGTGGCAAAAAGTCCAAAGGTAGATAAGATTTACTGTGCGCCAGGAAATGCAGGGATCGCAGAACTGGCAGAGTGTGTTTCCATTGGAGCTATGGAGTTTGAAAAACTGGCTGATTTCGCACAGGAGAATCAGATCGGTCTGACTATTGTTGGAATGGATGATCCGCTGGTTGGCGGTATCGTGGATGTTTTTTGAAAAAAGAGGACTGGCAGTGTTCGGACCAAGGAAGAATGCTGCGATCCTGGAAGGCTCAAAGGCTTTTTCAAAGGATCTGATGAAGAAATATCATATTCCTACAGCTGCATATGAGAATTTTGATGATCCGAAGAAAGCACTGGATTATTTGAAAACTCAGGCAAAATTCCCTATTGTACTGAAAGCAGACGGACTGGCACTTGGAAAGGGTGTACTGATCTGCCAGGATCTGACAGAGGCTGAGGCCGGTGTGCGTGAGATCATGGAAGATAAGAAATTCGGCAATGCAGGGAATACCATGGTGATCGAAGAGTTTATGACAGGCCGTGAGGTATCTGTTTTGTCCTTTGTAGATGGCAAGACCATTAAGACTATGACTTCTGCACAGGATCACAAGAGAGCATGTGACGGGGATCAGGGACTGAATACAGGAGGCATGGGCACTTTTTCACCAAGTCCGTTTTACACAGATGAAGTAGATGCATTCTGCAGAAAATATATTTATCAGGCAACTGTAGATGCTATGGCAAAAGAAGGCCGGGAATTTAAAGGCATTATTTTCTTTGGTCTTATGCTTACAGAGGATGGTCCAAAGGTGTTGGAATATAATGCCAGATTCGGAGATCCGGAAGCTCAGGTGGTACTGCCCAGAATGAAAAATGATATCATTGAGGTGATGGAAGCCTGCATTAATGGTACCCTTGATCAGGTAGATCTGCAGTTTGAAGATAATGCAGCAGTATGTGTGGTTCTGGCAAGTGATGGCTATCCTGTAAAATACGAAAAAGGAATCCCGATCCAGGGCTTTGAGAATTTTAAGGACAAAGACGGGTACTACTGTTTCCATGCAGGTACAGCCTTTAAAGATGGACAGATCGTAACTAACGGAGGCCGTGTGCTGGGCATTACAGCAAAAGGGAAAGACCTGAAGGAAGCCAGAAAGAATGCTTATGAAGCGACAGAATGGATTCAGTTTGCCAACAAGTATATGCGTCATGACATTGGAAAGGCCATTGACGAGGCGTAAAGGAGCGAATGGGGATGTATTGTACTAAGAAAGTTACAGAAGATTTATACTGGGTAGGTGCCAGCGACAGAAGACTGGCCTTGTTTGAAAATATGTATCCGATCCCAAGAGGGGTTTCTTATAATTCTTATGTGCTTCTGGATGAGAAGACGGTACTTCTGGATACAGTAGACAGATCTGTAAGCGGACAGTTCCTGGAGAATCTGGAGCATGTGCTGGCAGGACGCAGCCTGGATTATCTGATCGTGAATCATATGGAACCAGATCACTGTGCACTGATCGCTGATATTGTGCTCCGTTACCCGGAAGTAAAGATCGTAGGAAATACAAAGACTTTTGGTATGATCCGTCAGTTCTTTGATTTTGATGTGGACAGCCGTGCTGTTATGATCAAAGAGGGAGATACCTTAAGCACAGGAAAGCATACCTTGTTTTTTGCTATGATCCCTATGGTTCATTGGCCGGAGGCAATGGTTACATATGACGCATACGATAAGGTGCTGTTCAGCGCGGATGCATTTGGTACCTTCGGAGCTTTAAATGGTAATATTTTTGCTGATGAGGTAGACTTTGAGAACCAGTGGCTGGAGGATGCAAGAAGATATCTGACTAATATTGTAGGAAAATACGGTGCACAGGTTCAGGCTGCATTAAAGAAAGCTCTTACCCTGGATATTCAGATGATCTGTCCGCTTCATGGCCCGATCTGGAGAGAAAATCTTGGCTGGTTTATTGACAAATACCAGAAGTGGAGCACATATACACCTGAGGATCATAGTGTGCTGGTTCTTTATGGCTCTATTTATGGAAATACAGAGAATGCAGCTGCTGTTCTTGCCGGTAAGCTGGCTGATGCAGGGGAGAAGAATATTGCAATGTATGATGTTTCTGTTACAGATCCATCTTATCTGCTGTCTGAAGCATTTCGTTGTGACAGGATCGTATTTGCATGCCCTACCTACAATGGAGGTATCTTCCCTAAGATGGAGACACTTCTTCATGAACTGAAAGCCCACAATTTCCAGAATCGTAAGGTGGCTGTGTTTGACAATGGTACATGGGCTGCCACAGCCGGGAAGCAGATCCGTGAGATGCTGTCCCAGATGAAGAATATGGAGATTATGGAGCCATGTCTTACTGTGAAGTCTGCATTAAAAGCAGACCAGCTGGAAGAGATGGATAAGATCGTAGAATTTATGGTAAGATAAGCAGTGTGCAGATCACTGCCGGAAAGGATAAGAAATGGGAAACAAAGCAGATGCAGTGAAAGAACTGCAGAACAGGGATGTGGTATTTGTAGCTTATTCCCAGGCTACAAAGCTTCCATATGTTACCTGTGATGAGGAAAGCTTTAATGACCAGGCCTGGGTATTTTCCACAGAAGAGGGCATTAAAGAATTTGGAAAGAAAAAACTGGAAGATAAAATCCTTCTGATGGGAATGAAGTACGAAAAAAAGGATTTCCCCAGATTTTACGGAACATTGTATGCCATTGGGGTTAATACTGTGATCTGGGCAGATGGGGAGGACCGTACAGAGGTAGATCTGACGGATATTGCAAAACAGGCAGATTTAAGCAAGCTGGAGCCTGCCAAAAGGCCTTTGTTTAATTCTACCCTTCAGCTGTCAGGAATTTATTTTATGCAGGAGCTTCGCCGTCCTGTGAAAAAGGAAGAGCGGAAGAATATGCGTGAGCTGGAAGAAGAGCTGATCGCAAACCTTCTGAAATCTGACTTCCTGATCGCTATGGACAAGGATCCGGAGGATCCTCATAAGGTAAATATCCCATTCCTGAAGAATAAAGAAGGGGATGTACTTCAGCCTGCATTCTCTGATATTATGGAGTTTGAGAAATTTGCCAAGGGCAAAAAGCTGCGTGCAGCCAGAGTCCCCTTTGCAAAGCTGCCGGATGTGCTGATTCCACAGGCAAAGGCAATGGTAGTAAATCCAATGGGGATCAACCTGATCCTTGATAAGGAACAGCTGAATAAGATCCTGAAACGGTAAAGAAAGCTTACCTGTGAAAAGAGGTGTTGCCAAATGCAGCATCTCTTTTTTAGTCTTTTCAAATGCTGAGATTTGTGCTAGTATGGATATAACAGTAACACAGGAGGCAGAAGCAGTGATCATAGAGATTAATTTTAACAGTGATGAAGCTATATATATGCAGCTGACCAATCAGATCATTATGGGGATTGCCACATCCAGACTGAAGGATGGAGACGCACTTCCATCTGTGCGGCAGCTTGCAGATACCATCGGGATCAATATGCATACAGTGAACAAAGCATATGCATTGCTGCGCCAGGAAGGCTTTGTATCCATTGACAGGAGAAGAGGGGCAGTGATCTGTGTAGATGCAGATAAAGTTAAAGCATTGGAAGAAATGAAAGAAAAAGCTTACCGTTGCACTGGCCAGGGGAAGCTGCAAAAATGTAACAAGACAAGAAGTACATCAGCTGATTGATGAGATTTTTGACGAATATATATAAGTTCAGGAGGACATTTATGGATAACAGATTTACCAGACAGGCAGAAAATGCCCTCGCACTGGCAGAGGATGTGGTTAAGGACCTGAATCATGGATATATAGGGACAGAGCATATCCTGGTAGGGCTTTTGGCAGAGAAGGAGGGTACTGCAGGGAAAGTTCTGGAGGAATTCCATGTAGAACCAAAGAAGCTGCTGGATCTGATACAGAAGCTGATCGCACCCCCTGCTGAAAGCAGAAATGTGCAGATCAGGGAAAAGCATTACAGCCCACGTGCTGAAAGCGTGATCCGGGAAGCACTGGAACTGGCAGAGGAGATGCAGGAAGGACCGGCAGGTACTGAGCACCTTCTCCTTGCGCTGCTCAGGGAGACGGACTGTGTGGCCACCAGACTTCTTTATACCCTTGGGATCAACATCCAGAAGCTGTACAGTGCAGTGCTTACAGCCATGGGATATGAAGGGGATCTTCAAAATGACAATTTTGGATCAGGCAAGGCCGGTTCCATGGGGAATGGATCAGCTACTCCTGTCCTTGACAAGTACAGCAGGGACCTGACAGAGCTTGCAGCAGCAGGCAGGCTGGATCCTGTGATTGGACGGGATAAGGAGATCGGCCGTCTGATCCAGATCTTAAGCAGAAGGACTAAGAATAATCCGTGCCTGGTAGGTGAGCCGGGAGTAGGCAAGACCGCCATTGCAGAGGGGCTTGCACAAAGGATCGTTCTGGGGATGGTGCCGGATACAGTGAAGGATAAACGGGTGGTTGTGCTGGATCTTTCCGGCATGGTTGCAGGAAGCAAATACAGAGGTGAGTTTGAAGAAAGGATCCGGGGTGTTGTAGATGAGGTACGGGAGCACCAGGGAATCCTGTTGTTTATTGACGAGCTTCATACCATTATCGGAGCAGGGGGAGCAGAAGGTGCCCTGGACGCATCCAATATCCTGAAGCCTTCTCTTTCAAGAGGAGAGATCCAGATCATCGGAGCAACCACTCTGGAAGAATACAGAAAATATATTGAGAAGGATGCGGCTCTTGAAAGAAGATTCCAGCCAGTGACTGTAGAAGAGCCTACAGAAGAAGAAACTTTTGAGATCTTAAAAGGCCTGAGACCTTATTATGAACGACACCATAAGGTGAAGATACAGGATGATGCACTTAAGGCAGCAGTTGAAATGTCCGTCCGGTATATATCAGATCGTTTTCTGCCTGACAAAGCCATTGATGTGATCCATGAAGCAGCTTCAAAGGTTCAGCTGCAGGGTTTTCAGACTGTTCCTGAGCTGGAAGAACTGCAAAGGCAGATACAGGAATTGATCCAGGAGAAGGAAGATGCAGTAAAGGCTGGCGATCTTGGGAAAGCAGGAGAGATCCAGAAGCAGCAGAAGGAGCTGGAAGCTTCTTTTGAAAAACGAAAGGAAAAAGCACAAAAGGCAGCCAGAAGAAAACAACTGCTGGTCTGATGAAAAGACGGTGGCGGATATTGTATCCCAGTGGACGAAGATACCTGTGCAGAAGCTGACAGAAGGGGAAAGCAAACGTCTTGCACGCCTGGAAAAGGAACTCCATAAGAGGGTGATCGGCCAGGAGGGAGCTGTGGCGGCAGTATCCCAGGCAGTAAAAAGAGGCCGTGTAGGACTGAAAGATCCTGAATCGCCCCATTGGTTCTTTTCTGTTCCTTGGTCCTACCGGGGTTGGTAAGACAGAACTGTCCAAAGCACTGGCAGAGGCTGTATTTGGCAGTGAGCAGGCCATGATCCGGGTAGATATGTCTGAATATATGGAGAAGCACAGCGTATCTAAATTGATCGGCTCCCCGCCAGGATATGTAGGATATGAAGAGGGTGGACAGCTTTCTGAAAAGGTTCGGAGGAATCCATACAGTGTGCTCTTGTTTGACGAGATCGAGAAGGCACATCCGGATGTATTCAACATTCTTCTTCAGGTGTTGGATGACGGACATATTACAGATGCCCATGGCAGGCGTGTAGACTTTAAACAGACGATTATTATTATGACTTCCAATGCAGGTGCACAGGCTATTGTTGAACCAAAGCGGTTAGGCTTTATCTCAGACGAGGATGGAAAAAAGGATTATGAACGGATGAAAGCCGGAGTTATGGAAGAGGTACGTAAGATCTTTAAACCGGAGTTTCTTAACAGAATCGATGAGATCATGGTATTCCATACTCTGAAGAAGGAAGATATTCAGAAGATCGTTTCCATTCTTCTGAAAAAACTGGAAAAAAAGGTGTCAGGAGCAGATGAATATTACCCTTCGGGTAGCTGCATCTGTAAAAGACTATCTTGCAGAATCAGGATTTGACAGTAAGTATGGGGCAAGGCCTCTTCGCCGGGCGATCCAGACAAAGATTGAGGATCCGCTGGCCAATGAGGTGCTGGAAGGCAGGATTCATCAGGGAGATCAAGTTTCCGTACAGATGAAAAACAAGCAGGTTCATTTTACAGTGAAAAAGTCCTGATCCAAATAAGAA
>NZ_JAYFUY010000025.1:0-16698 GCF_059933065.1 Blautia sp. HA3515
AAATGTTTGCCTGATATTTTTAAGCTTTTTTAAAAAATGCCCTGATCCTTTGAAGCACTGTTTTTAGTTTTGCCCTGATCCTACGGAAAAATCCTTCTCTTTGTGAAGATTGAGATTTCTCAGGCTTTGGAGCAGATGATTCTTTGACCTTTCTGTTATCTGATGCTGTGTCTGTCTGTTCTGAGTCTGTCTGCATTGATACTGCCAGTTTTTCATCTGCCTGCATTAGCATGGCCGGCTTTTCATCTGCCTGCTTAGAAACAGGCTGCTTTGGAACGGTTACTGATTGTGCCTGGTCGGTTTCGGGCTTCTTTTTTCTTTTTTTCTTTTTACCAAACAGCGAGATACCGGCAAGCTTCAGACTGTGTTTTTCTTTTCCATTCTGATAACAGATCCGAAAGGATACCAGCCCTAAAAGCCAGCTGACCCTGGCTGTACACCTGGCATGTTCCCAGCCGCCCCGGTCTTTGCTGCCCCACATCCTATAACGTACTGGGCAGAACAGTATAAGAAGTATGACTGCCAAGGCAAGTCCGATCAACACACCTGCCAGAATCAGTATGAACTTTATGATCGCCCATAATATATGTAACATACACTCACCTGTTCTTAAAATAATCTTTTACCTGAAAATGGCCGGTTGTCTCATAAATCTCCTTTATGATCCCTGCTGCCATATCAATAGCCGCATCCTTGCCTTTCTCCATCCCTACGATCGTAGGGCAGATCCTGGCATATGACTTCTGCACCAGCAGAGAGGCAGGGATGATCTCCAGAAGATTGCCTGGATTCTCTGACAAAGTGATCAGGTATACACCTACTGTAAGGTGGCCTGCATCAATCTTCTTACGGGTCTTCTGGGGATGCTTGATCCCTGCTCCTATATAATAGTCTGTGATCCAATTTGGCATAAGCCTGTTACCCCTTTATCTGTAATCTGAGCATACCCATATTATCCATGATCTAAACAGGGACTGCTGCACGGATCTGGTCACGGATGCAGCAGTCCCTCCTTTAAAAATATTTGTGTCCTCTTGCCCACAGACCTGCACTTCGCATCTCCAGATACTCCTGGTATGCCTTTTCTACGATCTGCTTCTCATTGGAAAAACGCAGCAAATGGTAAATCTCATGAAACTTGTAATAGCCGGAATCCACGAAGAACTCTTCTCTTTGAGGCTTGCTATGATAATTATCAGCCGTCATAAGATACCAGTGTACTTCTTTGCTTACCATATCTTCCGGAACTGTAAAATTATACTGGCTTTTCCCGATATATTTTACAATGGAAGCCTTAACATCTGCTTCTTCTTTTACTTCCCGCAGAGCAGTCTGCTCATGGCTTTCTCCCAGCTCCACTGTTCCCTTTGGTAATACCCATCCCTCATAACGGTTTTTGTAGGATTTGTAAAGTGCCAGAATCTTACCTCGATGAATTACCACACCGCCACAGCTCGTTGCTTCTATCATATTGCAATCCCTCCTGTAATGCGTGTGTTTTACTGCTGTATAGTATACCTCTTTTTTAGAATACTGGCAACCATAAGTTATCAGGAAGCATAATATGCATCGAAAACCTGTCCTGCAATAGGCACTGCAGCTTCACTTCCTGCCCCGCCATTCTCTACGATCACTGCGATCACAAGTTCCGGATCATCTACATTCGTATAGCCAACAAACCAGGAATGGCTGTCACCCTGCTCATTAAACTCTGCAGACCCTGTTTTGCCGGCAACAGTATAGGACTTTCCACTCAACGCAGAAGCTGTACCTGAAGTCACTACCTGGCGCATCATCTTCCCAAGAAGATTGGCCTCATTGGAAGACATCAGCCTTTTGTAGGCACTGCTCTGTGTTCTTTTCACCAGATCACCGGAATCATTCTCGATCCGGTCGATCAGATAAGGCTTCATCAGCACACCATTATTAGCCACTGCAGCTGTGATCAGTGCCATATGCATAGGGGAAACCAGTGTTTCGCCCTGGCCAATGGCAGTCTGCATCACTGTAGAAGTGCCAGACTTTCCATCCAGGGTAAAGCTGCTCTTCCTGTAGGAATTAAGGGGAAGTGCCTTATTAAATAAAAGATCCTCGGCAGTATTCCTGATGGAAGAGCCTCCCAGGCCGATCCCTATATCTGCAAAAGCGCAATTACAGGAATTTGCAAATGCACTATAAAAATCCTCCTGGCCATGTACATGTCCATGATAGCACTGAATAGTATGATCCCCCACTGTAATACTTCCCTGGCACAGATAAGAATATCCTTCAAAGGTGCCTTTTGAGCGGAAATAATCAAGAGCAGTTACGATCTTGAAGGTTGACCCTGGAGGATAGGCTCCATTGGTAGCCCTGTTCAGAAGACTGCTGTCATTCTCGTCATTTACAAGTATATCCCAGTTCTGTGACAGTGTGTTAGGATCGAAATCCGGTCTGCTGACCTCTGCCAGGATCTTACCGGTAGAAGCCTCCATAACGACCACTGCCCCTCTCCTGTCACCAAGGGCATTGTAGGCAGTCTGTTGTAATCTGGAATCCAATGTGGAAACTACAGTATCTCCCATATTCTTCTGATTCAGGAACTGATTCTTCATCTGATCCAGGAAAAAGGCATGGGAACTTAAAAGCGAGAAATTGGCCTCGGACTCCAGCCCGCTCTTGCCATTGGTATCATATCCGATCACATGGGCAAACATATTAGAAAAAGGATAATACCGTTCTTCTGTGCCGTCTTCAGCCACATTGGTCTGTGCAAGTACCTGGCCGTCTGAGGACAGGATCTTTCCTCTTACCACACGGTCTGAAAAAGTGTCCTGTCTGGTATTGTACGGACTATTGATAAAATCATCACTTTTCACAGAATTAAAATAGATCAGATATGCGATCATACTGACAAAAACAGCCACAAAGAAGTAAGAAACAAAGGCATATTCCCGGTTTCTTTTCTTCTTTTTCTTAGTAATCGCCTTCTCTTTGCGCCTGTATTCTTTCTCTAGCTCTTTTTGCCGCTTCTTTTCGGAATCTCTCAATTTCTTCATCCTCGTCTTCTCTGTAAATATATATTCCCTGGATGATGGCGATCATAAGGAGGGTGCTCACTACAGAACTTCCTCCATAAGCCACCAAAGGCAGGGTAACTCCGGTCATAGGGATAAATTTGGTAACACCGCCAATGGTCAGGAATACCTGACAGGCATATTCCGTACCAAGTCCAAGTGCAATCAGCTTATAAAAAGGATTCTTGATCTGCAATGCAATATTCAGGATCATCAGGAAAAAGCTCATGCATACAAGAATCAGGCAGATTGCAAATATGCCGCCCAGTTCCTCACATATGGCGCTGAAAATAAAGTCATTCTTTACTACCGGGATCTTCTCAGGGGAACCCTGGCACAGCCCCATCCCAAACCAGCCGCCTGTCCCAATGGCAAACAAAGACTGAACAATCTGATATCCTTCATTCTTGTAAACAGCCATAGGATCCTTCCATGCGCTCACTCTCTGGCGCACATGGCCGAACAGGAAATAAGCAACCACTGCCGCCCCGCTTCCTCCTGCAACTCCGATCCCCAGAAGTGCCGGGCTTTTGGTAGCTACATAGATCATCACCAGATAGGCAGTAAAGAAGATCATTGCACTTCCAAGATCCTTGGACAGTACAAGGATCCCCACATGGAGGCCTGCGATCACAGTGGCCTGAATCACCTTTTTCAGGTTCACATCCCTCCATAAAAGAGCTGCCATGAAAAATACAAAAGAAAGCTTAATAGCCTCTGAAGGCTGGATCCCCATCAGGGATAGCTTGGCTCCGTAGCTGGTCTTTGCCAGAAGAAAAACAGCTGCCAGAAGCACAACACCAATCCCTGCATATACCCAGGTCAGATTCTTAAGAAATTTCATCTTGCGGATCATAACCGGTATCAGAAGAGATACCACACTGCCTGCCGCTACGATCAGCAGCTGCTTATTGGCAGACTTAATATCAAGCCGGCAAAGCATAACAAATCCAATACTTAACAGCATACACATATTATTCAGAAGAAGCAGCGACGCATTCTTGTAGATGATCCGGTACAGGATCTGGATCAGTGCAAAATAAACCATCATCTCCACATAAAACAGGATCACGCTGAAATCAAAGGTCTTCAGATAGATCACAAGAAATGCTGTAAAATCAATAAAGAAAATAAGCATCAGCTGCCTGGTAAGCATCTCCCGCCGCTCTTCCTGATCCTGTCTTCTTACCATATAAAAGCAATGAAAGGTATATACGATCATCAAAGTCAGGATCACATATTTTGACAGTTCAACAATAATATTAATCATAGGCCTTTACTGGGCTCCTCTTTTAAAATGTCCTTTTGTAAACTTCCGGTCCGGCACATCCTGTCCATCCCTGTAAGCAGCTGTAAAATCCTTCAGAATATGGACAGCTTCACCAGGAGACTCCATGGTAAAGGAAAGCCGCACGGAATCTATACCCAGATTCTTTACCTGCCTGCTTTCTTTCAGAAGTCCAAAAGGAAGTGTATTGTAAATGATATTATAACAGGGCAGAATTTTTTCTGTATTTCCTGTTTTCCAGGGATCGCATTCACATACAACAGGAAACAGATTCTCATATCGATCCTTCAGATATACATCTGCCCTGTCTTTCTTTATTTGCTGCTGTGTGCAGGCAGTTTTCTTGCAGCTATATACATTCCTGCGGACACACTGTGCAGAATACATCAGCGGCAGATAGCCATAAACCAGCATTTCACTGCCTTGATTATCCCTGTGTCCCAATTCTCCCTGATTTAATTCCAAAGGCACCGTATTGCCAAGTACCTTCTGCGCTCTCCAGAAATCCACAGCCTGATTGTTCCAGGTATAAAGAGTATGATCGATCCTGCACTTTTCTCCATATCCCATTTCGGAAAGCATGGCATAGGTTTCCAGATTACGTACCAGGAATCCTTTCATCCCCTTTGCAAGCCAGACTGGTATCTTCTCCTGCACTATATCCGGCATCTGCCCTCTGGTAATATAAGGCAGGGCAAGATACATGGAAATCCCTGCTCTGACTCCCTTATCAAGGAAAAACTCCATCAGATCAAAAGGCAGGTACATGCCCTGAAAACCGCCAGTCTCCAAAAGCGCCTGTGCAGTATCCCTGTCTTTACAGGATACACTGATCCCCGGAGCGTGTAGTATGTTCTTCTGGCTGTCTGCCAAAGCAGAGGGAAGCTTCCCTGTAAGGCTGCGACGGTATGGCTTAAGCAATTCTTCCTGAAGCTTGGTAAGTGCATCCCTGCGAATCTGGTTCAACGCACCCATAGGCACAAAAATACTGTCCTCCATCTGGATCTGAAGATCTCCCCAGACAAACGGTGTATTTCCCAGCTTCTCCATCTGCTGCCGGATCCGCTCCTGTGCCATAGGATTATTTCTCGCATACTGAACCTCTCCGCCTGAGACTGTTACCTTCTTACCCTGGCAGGTTATTTCCAGTATAACAGGACTTCCGGGAAAAAGTATTAAATTCCCATAAATTTTTTCTTTTCTTTTTCTTAGATTCAGGGAAACCTCCCCTGTTTTCTTCTCATTGGAAAAGGCCATCATGGAAGGTCCGCCCTGCATTTTATAATAGCCTGTACAAGATCCGCCCCTATTAAACAGATCCAGCAGATATTTCCTGTCTTTTTCTTCCACATGATAGGATTCTTTTCCATTCTTTTCCAGAAGATCCAGATATTTCCTGTATACAGCCGTCACTCCTGCTGTATACTCCGGCTGTTTCATCCTTCCTTCGATCTTAAGAGAAGTTACTCCGGCATCCAGGATCTCCGGTAATATCTCAATGGTACAGATATCCTTCAGGCTTAACGGGCACATCTGGCCTTTCCCTTTAAAATTCTTTCTTCCGTCCAGGGATGTATCATAAGGCAGTCGGCAGGGCTGTGCACATCTGCCTCTGTTACCGCTTCTGCCGCCAAGGATACTGCTCATCAGGCACTGGCCGGAATAGCTGTAGCACAAAGCCCCATGTACAAAGGCTTCGATCTCCAGGCTGCTTTCCTGATGCATGCTTTCCAGTTCTTTAAGGGTCAGCTCCCTGGCTGCCACCACTCTGGATGCTCCCTGCTGTTCCAGAAATTTCATCCCCTTAGGTCCTGTTACTGCCATCTGAGTGCTGGCATGGAGATGAAGCAGAGGAAAAGCTTCTTTTAATGCTGCAAAAACCCCAAAATCCTGTATGATCACTCCATCCAGCCCAGCCTGGTAAAAAGGCCGAAGATATGGGATCAATTCCTCATAAAGTTCTTTATTCTTTAAAAGGGTATTCACTGTAAGATACAGCTTTTTCCCATAAATATGTGCTGTATCAATTGCCTGAAGCAGTTCTTCATCTGAAAAATTTCTGGCATAGGCTCTGGCTCCAAACCTGGTGCCTCCTACATATACTGCATCTGCTCCTGCGCCCAAAGCCGCTTCAAAGCCCTGATACGAGCCTGCCGGTGCCAGCAGTTCTATCTTTCTGTCCTGACCCAATATGCTCCCTCCTATAAAAAAGAGGATTACCTGTAAGCAATCCCCCTCGTTCTTATTTCAGCATTTCATCCAGTTCTTTTTCCAGTTCCTTTACCTTGCCTTCCAGACGGTTCTTCTGGTCAATCGCATCCTGCTCTGTCTTTCTGGCTTCCTCCATCTGCATCTTCAGCGAGACCAGTTCATGCTTCAGATCATACATCTCCTGATCCTTCTGCTGCAGATCCTGTTCATAAGTCTCTACCTGCTTTCTTGCCTTAAAATAATCGTCAGTGATATTCAGGCTGAGAAGGGTATGCTTCGTCTCCATGGGCTGTCTGCTATAACCTGGCATCTCGCTAAGCTCTGACAGCTTTCTGTTCATATAATTCGCAACCTGCTGAAAATACTCAGAAGATTCGTAACCTCCCAATGTAATGATTTTCCCGCCGATAATTACCTGCGCCGTATTCTTGACCGCCATCCGTACAAGCCTCCTGCTTTTCTTCTATCTGTAATCATTTAACCAATATAAATGGAATAATTTCTCTTTTTGGCACTTCTGCCGTTCTATTATAATCGAAATAAGTAAAAATGTATAGCATTATTTTTCGGATGGTATGGGATACCCCAGATGTTCATAAGCTCTGGCAGTTGCAATACGCCCTCTCGGGGTCCTTCCAAGAAATCCATTCTGCAGAAGATAGGGCTCATATACATCCTCCAGTGTACCTGCATCTTCTCCAATGGCTGCTGCCAATGTTTCCAGACCCACAGGGCCTCCCTGGAAATTCTGGATCATAGTCTGAAGGATCCGCCTGTCCAGCTTATCCAGCCCATAGGAATCCACTTCTAACAAGTCCAGGGCAAAATTCGCCACTTCCAGTGTGATCCTTCCATCATATTTTACCTGGGCAAAATCCCTGACCCTTTTCAGAAGGCGGTTGGCAAGACGGGGAGTACCTCTGGAGCGCTTGGCAATCTCAGCTGCTCCCTTTGGATCAATTTCTACTCCCAGTACCTGTGCAGAACGGATCACAATCGTGGTCAGCTCCTGCTGGCTGTAAAACTCCAGATGATGTACCACCCCAAAACGGTCCCGCAAAGGTGCCGATAAAAGGCCTGCCCTTGTGGTGGCTCCTACCAGAGTAAACCTGGGGAGATCCAGGCGGATGGATCTGGCTGACGCCCCCTTGCCGATCATAATATCAATGGCAAAGTCCTCCATGGCAGGATAAAGGACCTCCTCCACCTGCCGGTTCAGCCTGTGGATCTCATCTACAAACAACACATCCCCTTCCTGAAGATTATTCAGGATAGCTGCCATCTCACCTGGTTTCTCAATCGCCGGCCCTGATGTTACCTTCAGGTGGGTGCCCATTTCATTGGCAATAATACCGGAAAGTGTAGTCTTTCCAAGTCCCGGAGGACCATAAAACAATACGTGATCCAGGGCATCATGTCTTTGCTTGGCTGCTTCTATGTATATCCGCAGGGTATTTTTTGTTTTTTCCTGTCCAATATACTCATCCAGCGTCCTTGGACGAAGACTGCCCTCCAGCGTATAGTCTTCTTCTGTTACATCTGTGGTAATGATCCTGTTCTCCATTTCTTATATTCCCCTTATCTGACGTCAGAAATTCTTAAGAGCTGCTTTCAGAATCTCTTCCACATTCTCCATATCCACCCCTGCAACAGATCGTACTGCTGCATAAGCCTCTGTACTGCTGTAGCCCAGGGCTGTCAATGCCTCTACCGCTTCTCTTTTGGCATCCGTCATGCCATCTGGGGATACCGCCATCCCTGCGGTCTCATGGGACAGCTTCTGTTCAAAGGCTTCTTCAAGGCTTAATTTATCACGAAGTTCCAAAGGGATCAGCTTCTCGGGCAAGTCTTTTTCCCGATGCCGGGTGCCTTGGGCAAACAGTCTTGGCGGCATACTGCCAGAATGGCGAATCTTAATTCATCTGCAGACAGGCCGGACAGAACTCCCAAAGCCCCCTTGGGGCCAATGCCATTCACCCCAAGCAAAAGCCTGAACATGGAAAGATCATCTTTCTGAAGAAATCCAAAAAGAACCATAGCATCTTCCCTCACCTGGAAATAAGTATGTATCTTATATTCTTCTCCCATATGGGATCCTGGAAAGGTCATTCCCTGTCATAAAGATCTCATAGCCAATGCCATGATTCTCAAGGATCACAGATGTTTCTGTCATATCTGCTGCTTTTCCCTTAATAAATGAAATCATGAAGTGCTCCTTAAATCCGTAAATTTGTTTTATCATACCACAGGTCAGGAAAAAGTGCAAACATCCATTCGATAAAAGAGGTGGGAGTCTTCTCGACTGCAGATAAAAAGCCGCCCCGCAGCTTAGCAGGACGGTCTTTCATGTTACAGCTATTTTGTTAGGATTACCGGATGATCCCTCTCGGACAGACTTCTTTACATTGACCGCATCCCGTACATTTGTCAGGATCGATCTGTGCGCAGAAATCTGTTACAGTGATGGCTCCATTCGGACAGGTCTTCTCGCATTTCTTACAGCCAATACAGCCTACATCACAAGCAGATGTTACTGCTTTGCCCTTTGCATGGGAACTGCATCCCACAAAGATCTGCTGTTCGTATGGAATCAGCTGGATCAGATGTCTTGGACACTTTGCCACACACTTCCCACAGGCTTTACAGGCTTCCCGGTCCACCACAGCCACACCATCGATCACATGGATAGCATCAAAAGGACAGACCTTTACGCAGCTTCCAAAACCAAGACAGCCATAAGTACACATCTTAGCACCGCCATTTGGCACAAAAGCCATCATCTCGCAGTCTTCCACGCCTGTATACTGATAATAATCCTTTGTTTTATCACAGGTACCTTTGCACTTTACATATGCAGTCTGGCGGATGCTTTCTCCTGCTTCCTGTCCCATAATACCGGCAATGATCTTGCCTACCGGTTCGCCGCCTACCGGACAGCGGTTCACTGGCGCCTCTCCCTTTGCAATGGCAGCTGCAAGACCGTCACAGCCTGGATATCCGCATCCACCACAGTTATTCCCAGGAAGGGCCTCCCGGATCGCAACTTCTTTTTCATCTACTTCCACAGCAAACTTCTTCCCTGCAGCCCCAAGGAAAATACCAATAAAAAGGCCAACAAGGGCAACGAGTACAGTTGCTGTTACAATCGCCCCAATATTCATCTTACACCCTCCTTAAATCAGTCCGGAAAATCCAAAGAATGCAATGGCCATAAGACCGGCTGTGATCAGCACGATAGGAAAGCCCTGGAATGACTTTGGAATGTTGTTGTATGCAATTTTCTCACGGATGCCAGCCATAAGTACAATGGAAATCGTAAATCCCACTGCAGTGGCAAATCCGTTTACAGTTCCCTGAAGGATCCCGTAATCCTTCTGTACATTGATCAGAGCCACACCAAGAACTGCACAGTTGGTCGTGATCAGAGGAAGATACACACCCAGTGCCTTATAAAGGGCCGGCATGTTTTTTTTCAGAAACATCTCCACAAACTGTACCAGCGCCGCAATGATCAGGATAAACACGATGGTCTGCAGATAGGTCAGGTCCAGGGGTACAAGAATGAACTTGTAGATCAGACTTGTAACAAAGGAAGACAAGGTGATAACGAAAATAACAGCGCCGCCCATTCCTGCAGCTGTGTTGGTAGTCTTGGACACACCAAGGAATGCACAAAGTCCAAGAAACTGGCTAAGTACCACATTATTAACAAGAGCTGCACTTACAATGATCAAAAGCATTTCTTTCATGATTCTTTGCCTCCCTTCCCACTGCACATAGTATTGCCGCAGGCAGCACATCCGCCACCGCATCCGGAACCGGAATTACTTGGAATCGATTCCCCGCTTTGCAGCACCGATCTTAAATTTATTCTGGATTGCCGAAAGGGCTGCAAGTACAAAAAATGCCCCTGGTGCAAGAACAAAGATGGTAATCGGCTGATAGCCGCCTTTGCCTGCCGCATCTGCCAGCGGGATGATCTGATGTCCGAAAAAGAGCGCCTGCACCGATCAGCTCCCTCACTGCGCCGATGCAGGTAATACTTACTGTAAAACCAAGTCCCATACCAATACCGTCAAACAGGGATGCAACCGGCGGGTTTTCTTAATGCATAAGCCTCTGCCCTTCCAAGGATGATACAGTTTACCACGATCAGCGGAATGTAAATACCAAGGGAAGAATAAAGGGATGGTATAAATCCCTGGAGAAGCATCTGTACAATCGTAACAAAAGAAGCAACTACAACAATATATGCAGGCATCCTGACTCTGTCTGGAATAAAATTACGCAGAAGGGAGATCATCAGATTGGAGGCTGCCAGAATCACTGTGGTAAGCCCCATACCAATACCATTCACAGCGGAGGTGGTGATTGCCAGTGTTGGACACATGCCCAGCAGCAGCACAAATGTAGGGTTTTCTTTTATGATTCCGTTATAAAGCCGTTCTGAAGGCGAATTCTGTTTCATCACTGATTGTCCCCCTCTCCTGCCAGCTGCATCTCATAACGATAAGCACACAGTCCGGCATTTACACCGTTTGTCATGGCATTTGTAGTAATCGTAGCGCCGCTTAATGCATCGATCTGATCAGCCCCGATGCTCCGGTCTTGGTATATGTGATCTTCTCTGTCTTTCTGTCCTTGAACTGGTCTTTAAAGTCGTCCGTATCTGCACGCATACCCATGCCGGCAGTCTCGCTGATGGAAAGGAACGAAATACCTGTCATAGTACCATCTTCCTTTACTCCCATAGCAAATTTAATATCCCCGCCATATCCTTCAGATGTGGTAATGGTAAACGCATAACCAAAGGCATTGCCTGAATCATCCTTTGCAAGCATTACTTCGTTGATGCTTTCACCTGGATATCCCTGATCATCCAGATAAGCTTCCAGATCCGGATCCTCTGTATCAGTAAGAGTTTCAAAAGAAGCTGCATCTGCAAAAACAGCTTTATAGGCCTCTGACTTTTCTTTGGCTTCCTGCTTTGCGATAGGATCCGCAGTAATATCATGTACCAGTCCCAGAAGAAGGCCTGAGATCAGTGTGATCACAGTCAGGGCAATGGCATCTTTTACGATTCTGTTACTCATGTTTTTTCCTCCTTTTCCAAAGGCGGTAGGACAGGTAAAACGTTCAATCTGCGGCACAAGAAGATTGCAGAAAATGATCGCATAGGAAACACCCTCTGCAGAAGCGCCAAACAGACGGAACACACCGGGACAACGATACCCAGACAGATACCGTATACATACTGCCCCTTTTGCGTGATCGGTGATGTTACATAATCGGTTGCCATGAACCATGCCCCCAGCATCAGACCGCCGGAAAACAGTTCACTAAGCAGATAATTCATATCAAAGCCCTTTCCTGAAAAGCACAGGTACAGGACTACAAAAACAGAAAATGTACCCAGATATGTAAGTGGGATCTTCAGATCAATCACTTTAGAAGGTAAGAAGGATCACTGCGCCCAGAAGGATCGCCAGTGCAGAGGTCTCGCCAATGGTTCCCTGGATATTTCCCACAAAAAGATTCCTGATAGGAACAGACCCTGAAACAAACCCATGATCCTTTAATGCTGCCAGTGGTGTAGCACCTGTCACAGTATCTACCACTCCCTTAAAACTGTCTGAAACAGAAAAGTCTGTCATCCTTGCAGAAAAAGAAATCAGCAGGAAACATCTGGCAGCCAGGGCAGGATTCATAAAATTCTGTCCCAATCCTCCAAACAGCTGCTTTACAACAATAATTGCAAAAATACTTCCAAGCACCGGTATCCATAAAGGAATGGAAACCGGCATATTCATGCCAAGCAAAAGTCCTGTAACAGCTGCACTCCAGTCCTTTACTGTGTTAGGCTTATGCATAAAATGATCGTAAACCCACTCTGAACAGACTGCTGACAAAACAGACACACACAGCACAAGGAGAGCCCTGAGGCCAAAATTCCATACACCTACTGCTGCTGCCGGAAGCAGTGCCACAAATACCATCTGCATTATTTTTGCTGTTGTCATCCTGTCTCTTACATGAGGATTGGATGACACATGTAACATTTCTCCCAGTAACGATGCCCCCTCTACTTCTTTCTACGGTTTGCAAGAACAATCTTACGCATGGACTTAATGCTCTGGGTCAGCGGACGCTTTGCCGGACAAATATAACTGCAGCAGCCACATTCACGGCACTGCATACCATCCATCTTCTGGAAGCCTTCCAGATCTCCATGTTCTGCCAGTGTTGCCAGTCTTGAAGGCATTACATGCCCGGGACAGACTTTTACGCATCGTCCGCAGTTAATACATGCAGTAGCTTCTGATTCGGAAGCAGGATCCTCTGCCATACAAAGAAGTGCGGAGCTTGTCTTTGTACAGGGTACATGCAGGTCAAACATGGCAAATCCCATCATAGGACCACCACTGATCACTTTTTTAACATTGTCTTTTAAACCGCCGGCTGCCTGCACCAGTTCCTCCACATTAGTACCGGTAAGCACTTCATAATGTGCAGGATGGCTGATACCGTCACCGGTAATGGTAATGATCCTGCTCATAACCGGGCGTCCCAGCAGTACAGCATTAGAGATGGCCACCATGGTCTCTACGTTATCAACCACACATCCCACATCTGCCGGGAGCATGGAAGAATTGATCTCTTCCGGTCACTGCAGCATCAGGGTACGCTACTGCCCTGAGGATATTTGGTCATCATCTCTTTTACTTCTATCCTGGGAATATCCTGCACCAGCTCCTTCATCTTCCGGATACAGTCCGGCTTATTATCCTCAGTACAGATGCAGCCCTTGGCATGCTGAAAAAGGGTAAGCACGATCCTCAGCCCGTCTATCACCTTCTGCGGCTCATCCATCATCCTGCGGTAATCACTGGTAATGTAAGGCTCACATTCTGCCCCGTTCACCAGGATATATTCGATCTTATCCGGATCTTTTGGAGACAGCTTGACCTGGGTAGGAAAGCCTGCGCCGCCCATTCCCACAACGCCGCCTTCACGGATCCTGTCCAGGATCTCTTCTCTGGACAGGTCTTCCAGTCTGGCTGGCACAAATTCTGCTTCTTTGTATTCTCCGTCATTCTCAATGATAATGGAACTGACCATAGAACCAGTCGAGGTCAGTCGTGGCTCAATTCCCTTTACAGTACCGGATACTGATGCATGCACAGGGGCAGATACAAAACCAGCCTGCTTCAGCAATGGCCTGGCCTGCCAGCACATGATCTCCCTTAGTTACCAGCGGCTTGGCCGGTGCACCGATATGCTGGGAAACCGGGTATACCAGTTCTCCTTTAGGCAGATACTTTTCTGTAGGACATTCTTTTGACATGTCTTTTCCGTCAAAAGGATGCACGCCGCCTTTAAAGGTTAAAAATCCCATACTCTTTATTGCCTCCTCCAGTTTATTTTATTTAGCTTCGTGTTCCTGCCGTTCTTTTCTGTGCAGCTTGTAACCTCTGTTCAGATTCGGATATGACTTCACGAAACGCTTTATATTATGACCAAATTTACCGGCCATACTTTCTTTGTATTTCCGAAGCTCTTTGTTGATGTCAGCCATGATGGCAGCCCTTTTCTTCTCAAGCTCCACAAGTACTGCCGGATAATCCGGCTTTAAGGATATTTTCTCTTTCAGGGTCTGCCTTGTAACCCCCATAGACTCTTCCAGGGCATCCATCTTCTGTCTGCCTTTCAGCAAAAGCTCTCCCTGCATCTGCTCCAGAGCCTGCTCCCATGCCGGAATACGATCCCGCAAATGGAAGGCTGCTGCTGCAGAAAAGCAAAAGTCCACTGCGTATACAACTACGATCACATAAATCACAATCTCTCCCACCCTCTGAGGGTAAAGAGCAACGATCTTCTCTACTGCCGGATGAAGGATCTTAAATAACCCTACTGTAAAAAATCCCCACCCAACGGAAGCACCCAGGCAGATCCGTCCCTGGAAATTAAACTTCTTATCGCTATAATCCCACCAGGAAGTATGAAAAATGTTCTCCATCAGCACAGCAGTTACATACTCCAGGGCAGTGGCCACGATAACGCCTCCAAAGTACAGGATCAGCAGATTCTCCTGAAACGGATACAGCACCAGATAAACAGCCAGGGCACCACATCCGTAAATCGTACAGAAAGGGCCATTAATGAAACCACGGTTCACCCATTCCCCTTCCTTTGCAGACACATAGCAGGTTTCCCAAAGCCAGCCAAAAAAGCTGTATATAAAAAACCAGCTGACAAGATGATACATGTCTATGCCTCTAATTGTTAAACTCCACATACGCTCCCCTTTCACAACTTTATCTTTTATTACTATAACTCATTTTATGAAAAAATTCACTACCATTTTCAAAAAAATTTGTATATAATAAATAAAAATACATGAAAAGGAACGAGATCGATGATTGTTAAAAAAATGCCGATTTTACAAGGGTTTCCAGACTTTGAGTGTGTCAGAAAATTGTCAATTCCAACCGGTCAAGTCTCTGATTTCAACCCTGTTTTTTATGATATCGAAACCACCGGACTATCACGAAATTCCACTTTTTTATATTTGATCGGAGCTGTCTATTATACCGGTGAAACCTGGCAGATGTGTCAGTGGATGGGCGAATCCCCACAGCAGGAAGAAGAAATTCTCACTGCTTTTTCATCCTTCCTTAAGCCTTTTACCTGCTCCATCCAGTATAATGGAGATCAGTTTGACCAGCCTTATCTTAAAGCACGGCTGGCAGCCCCATCAGATGGAAGATCCTTTTGCAGGGCTTTCTTCTGTTGATCTATGTGTATGAGGAATTAAAGCCTGTGAAAGCCCTTCTGAAGCTTCCTGGCATGAAGCAGGAGCAAATGGAAAGCTTCCTTGGTATCTCAGCCAGACAGTACTGTAACGGAGGAGAATGTATCCATTTGTACAAGGATTACATCAAAAGTCAGGATCCGGCGCTTCTTTCCTCTTTGCTTGGACACAACCAGGAAGATCTTCTGGGACTTGGCCGTGTCTATGAAATGATGGCCTATCTCTGTCTTCTTGATGGCAGATACGCATGCACGGATCTTACCTGTACATCGGACAATCTTATCCTTTCGCTGGAGCTTCCTTATTCTCTTCCTGTATCCTTTTCCAACAAAATCCAGGATTTTTATATAACAGGAGAAGGAAAAAAAAGTTCGTATTCTGATAAATACTTATCAGGGCAAAGCCAGACAATATTATATGAATTACAAGGAATATGATTACATACCAGGAGAAGATCTTACCATAATGCCCAAAAGCCTGACCCGCTTTATGGACAAAAGCCTGCGAAAGCCAGCCACCAAAAACAACTGTTATACCTGGTTTGACTGCACCGGAGCTTTCCTGACAGATCCGGCCCACATGCAGAAAAAATATCTGGAGCACACTCTGCCCTGGATCATCAAAACCATTCATTAAGACAGAATAACCCAGACAAAGTCTCTTTGATCATGCAAGAAACCATACAAAAACCGCAGTCAAACCAGATGAACACTCAACTGATTTAACTGCGGTTAATTATTTCTTTGTATTAATTTCTTTGTATTAATCTCCTTGTATAAACAAAGCATCAGTGCCAAATGATCGATACTGTTTACTTCGTCCCAAGCAGCTTGCCTGCAGCAGATAAATTATTCTTCTACTGGCTCTTCCTCCTCTGCAGGAGCAGCGCTCTCAAGTGCTTTCATGCTAAGGCTGATCTTCTTGTCCTCGCCATTAAAATCAACAACCTTTGCTGTGATCTCCTGACCGATGGATAATACATCAGATGGCTTTGCAACATGCTCACGGGAAATCTGTGATACATGAAGAAGAGCGTCAACGCCAGGTGCAAGCTCAACGAATGCACCAAAGTCTGTCATACGTGCAACCTTGCCAGTCACTACATTACCTACTGCAAATTTCTCATCTGCTGTAAGCCATGGATTCTCTTCAGGGAACTTCAGAGAAAGGGCAATCTTGTCACCATTGATATCTTTGATCAGAACAGTCAGCTTCTCTCTCCAACTGTGAATACTTTCTTAGGATTCTCAACTCTGCCCCGAGGACATCTCAGAGATGTGAAGAAGTCCGTCAGCTCCGCCAAGATCAATGAATGCACCGAAATCTGTAAG
>NZ_JAYFUY010000026.1:0-33809 GCF_059933065.1 Blautia sp. HA3515
TACTTCCGTTATCTACTGCATGTGCTCCGAAGTAAATGATCATAACGGATACACCGTTCATGATCAGCATCATTACAGGCATCATAAAAGTCATACATCTGTTGACAAACAGATTTGTTTTCGTCAATTCCTCATTGGCAGTCTCAAAACGGTCTTCCTCGAATTTTTCCCTGCTGAATGCACGGATCACAGGAATACCGGTAAGAATCTCCCTTGTAACCAGATTCAAACGGTCGATCAGAGTCTGCAGCTTTGTAAATTTGGGCATTGCGATCTTAAACAGCACCAGGATCACAAGAAGGATCAGTGCAACAGCAACACCCAGGATCCAGGTCATGGATGCATCAGTATTCAGTACCTTGATCACACCTCCGATCCCCAGTATAGGGGCATACAGAAGAATACGGAAGGTCATGGTCATAACCTGCTGTACCTGCTGCACATCATTAGTACTTCTGGTGATCAGGGATGCCGTTGAAAACTTATGATATTCGTTGCTGGAAAATCCTATAACCCTACTGTAAATATCTCCCCGCAGATCATGGCCCATCCTTGCTGCTACTTTTGAAGAAAGAAATGTTACTGTCACTGCTGCCAGCATGATCACCAGAGCCATTAACACCATCTGTGCTCCTGAACGGATAATATAATCCATCTGAAGCTTGTCCAGGTCTTCTCCTAACTCTGTGTATTCTTTCTTAACTGCAAGGTACAGCACTTTGACTTACAATAGACTCCGGCATATTCTCCAGTTTTTCATTCATCTCCTGAAGAATCTGAGTTTTCATCTCCTCTGGCATAGCTTCCAGCGCCTGCACCGGATCTGTCCCTTCCTGAAGCCCCATGTTCTCTGTCATCGCCTTGCTTTCATCACTGCCGGAACACATTCCATAATACAGCATCATCGGCTTTTCCAGAAGATGATCCAGGTTTTCTCTTTCATCTTTGGAAATGTCATCCTTCAATACATAAGTGTCTTTGTCTTCTTCATAATACTTTTCCACCTGTTTCATGTCATCATCATCCATAAACACAGATAGTGCTTTCATGGTGGATGTACGCATCTTCTGTGGAACATTGTCTTCAATGCCTCCCTGCTGGATCCCTACATTAATGATCCTGGAAGTGTAATCCGGAAGTGATAAATCACAGTATGCCTGCAGAAACAAAAGTCCCATAATCAGGACTATATACCCTGCTGACTTTTTCAGATATCTCATCAGTTTAACCATTGCGCGTCTCCTTTATATCTTTATTTGTAACTGTTCTGTAACCTCACAGAAGACTACCTGTTGAATAGTTACCTTTACTTTACAACCACATGCTTTTCCGACAAAGGACATCCTTCTTCAACTATTCCCGGCATTGTATTAATATTTTCCAGAAGCTGATTAAAAAAACGCCTCATCAGGCACAGCTCTGTCTCGGAAAAATTACTGAACAGATATTTCTCTGTCTCATGCATGGTGGCAAGCCCTTTCTGGATCACCTCATTGCCCTTGTCTGTCAGACGGATCCTGGTGATACGCTTGTCATGTTCATCCTGCTTCCTGCATACCATTCCCATCTTTTCCAGTCTTTGAATGCTGACCGTCACTGTAGGCGGCTTCACTCCCAAAATCTGAGCAATCTCTTTCTGGCTATATTCTTCATTTTTCCCCAGAATGGCAAGAATAGGGATCTGACTTGGATGAATCTCCAGTTCCTTCATCTTGCTGAAACACTTTCCCATATATCTCCTGTTTATTTCCAAAAACAAAGCCTGCATACTTTTTTGCCGGTCCTGTTTTTCTTCTCCCTCCAACACCTATTCACCTCCTGTTTCGTCTCGTAAAATCAACCTCGCAAAAGTACCTCCAGCTGCTCGACTTGAATTTCCAGCCATTGTCTTTTATTTAGTCGGCTAAGTATATAAAATATACTTATGGTTTGTGAGAATGCAAGTGTTTTTTCAGTTTTATAAAAATTTAATATTTGTTCGACTAACTATTTTCTCATGAATTAGAGAAACACTACAACGTAATTTTCTGTTGCATATACATAAAAAAGAGGATGCCTGATCAGAGAGTATCAAATACTATCTCTGAAGCATCCTCTTTCTTATGTCTGATAATGATCAGATAAACTGATTGGTGTCTGAATCATAATGATAATCAATCTGATCCAGCTGCCTGATCAGATCCTGTTTCTTGATCCCCCTGCAGGTGCACAATGCCTCCAGGGACTCATAATAATCCCGCAGCTGGGTATTCACATAACTTAGCAATATTACCGGATCCTTTGGTATCATGCATGGAATCTCCTTTTCTGCCTGTTACAGCATCATTTTCTGTCATCAGGAGCGCCCTGCACTCTGACAACAAACTCTCCATTCTCCACATCCAGCACAAGGGTATCACCTGTATGCACATCACCGGAAAGGATCTTCTTTGCAGCCAGCGTCTCCACATAATTCTGCAGATAACGCTTCAGCGGTCTTGCACCGTATACAGGATCATAACCATTTTCGATCACGTTTTCCTTTGCTGCCTCCGTAAGAGTCAGGGAAAGTTCCTGGTCAGAAAGACGTTTATCAAGGTCTTTTACCATCAGGTCTACTATGTTACCAATGTTTGCTTTTGTCAAGGGCTTAAACATAATTATTTCATCCAGACGGTTCAGAAACTCCGGACGGAAATGTGCCCGCAGGTCGTCCATAACCTGCTTCTGAGCCTCCGGTCTGATCTGGCCATTCTCATCAATACCATCCAGCAGATAAGGAGAACCGATATTTGATGTCATGATCAGGATGGTATTCTTGAAGTCTACTGTTCTGCCTTGAGAATCTGTGATACGCCCATCATCCAGCACCTGGAGCAGTACATTAAATACATCTGGATGTGCTTTTTCTATCTCATCAAACAGTACAACACTATATGGTTTTCTTCTCACAGCCTCTGTAAGCTGGCCCCCCTCTTCATAACCAACATATCCCGGAGGCGCTCCGATTAGCCTGGATACAGAATACTTCTCCATATATTCGCTCATATCAATACGAACCATATTCTGCTCATCATCAAACAGCGTCTGAGCAAGTGTTTTGGCAAGTTCTGTCTTACCTACACCGGTAGGTCCCAGAAAAAGGAAGGAACCAATAGGCTTTGTAGGATCCTTGATTCCTGCCTTAGACCTGAGAATGGCATCGGTTACTCGGCGCACGCCTTCATCCTGGCCCACCACACGTTTATGCAGTTCATCTTCCAGGGTAAGAAGCTTAGCACGCTCTCCTTCTGTCAATCTTGCAACCGGTATCCCTGTCCATCTGGAAATAATCCTTGCAATCTCATCATCTGTAACAGCTTCATGAACAAGACGTCTATCTCCTTCTTTAACGTCACGTTCCTCGATTTCCAGCTGCTTCTGAAGTCTTGGCAGTTCTCCATACTGGAGCTGTGCAGCCTTTTCCAGGTCATAACTCTGTTTTGCTTTCTGGATCTGTTTATTCACATCTTCAATCTGCTCACGCAGCTTCTGAAGCTTTTCCACAGACTTTTTCTCGTTATCCCACTGAGCTTTCTGAGTATTAAATACATCCCGCAGTTCTGCAAGCTCTTTCTGCAGGTCAGCAAGACGCTCCTGGCTTAAGTTATCTGTCTCTTTTTTCAGGGCAGACTCCTCAATCTCTAATTGCATGATCTTTCTGCGCTGTTCATCCAGCTCAGTAGGCATGGAATCCAATTCTGTCTTGATCAGTGCACAGGCTTCATCTACCAGGTCGATAGCCTTATCCGGAAGGAAACGATCCGTAATATATCTATGTGAAAGAGTTGCCGCTGCTACCAGGGCGCTGTCTGTAATCTTAACTCCATGGAAAACCTCATACCGTTCCTTCAGTCCACGAAGAATAGAAATGGTGTCTTCTACTGTAGGTTCATCTACCATAACCGGCTGGAAACGACGTTCCAATGCAGCATCCTTCTCAATATACTGGCGATATTCGTCCAAAGTGGTAGCGCCAATACAATGAAGTTCTCCTCTTGCCAGCATAGGCTTTAACATATTGCTGGCATCCATGGCTCCGTCGGTCTTACCTGCTCCAACGATCAGGTGCAATTCATCAATAAACAGGATGATCCTGCCTTCGCTTTTCCTTACTTCTTCAAGAACAGCCTTCAGCCTTTCCTCAAATTCGCCTCTGTACTTGGCTCCTGCTACCAAAGCACCCATATCCAGGGAAAAAATCTTCTTTTCCTTCAGGCCTTCCGGTACATCCCCTGCAACGATCCTCTGTGCAAGTCCCTCTACAACTGCAGTTTTACCTACACCAGGCTCACCAATAAGAACCGGGTTATTCTTGGTCTTACGGGACAGGATCCGTACCACATTACGGATCTCTCCATCACGGCCGATCACCGGATCCAGTTTTTGATTTCTGGCCTTTTCCACCAGATCCTCGCCATATTTGGCAAGTGTATCATAAGTAGCCTCCGGATTGTCGCTGACCACTCTCTGATTTCCTCTTACAGTAGACAAAGCCTGTAAAAATCTTTCTCTTGTAATCCCAAATTCCTTCCAGATCTTTGTCATGCTTGGGCTTGGATACTTTAACAGGGATAAAAACAGATGTTCCACAGATACATATTCATCCCCCATGGACTTGGCTTCATCCTCTGCATTCACCAATGCTTTGTTCAGATACTGTCCAAAGCGCAGCTCGCCGCCGGATACTTTTACTTTCTCATCCAGTGCTTTTTCAACTGTATTAATAAAATAATCTTTATTGATATCCATCTTCTCGATCAGCTTCAGAATCAGGCTGTCTTCCTGCTTCAGAAGAGAATACAGCAGATGCTCCTGTTCAATCTCCTGATTGCCGTAAGAATAGGCAACCTTTTCCAGATTCTGCACTGCCTCAATGGACTTCTGTGTGAATTTACTGATGTTCATAGACGTTCCTCCTCTCCGAATCCTTTTATCTCAGTCGAGAAGACTCCCACCTCTTTCAGGTGGTGAGTAACAGCAAGTTTGTCTCAGTGGGAGTCCAATCTCCGACTGAGATAAACGCTCCGCGAGGATGCGCAGTGATTCTGTAAAGAATATGTCAGCTTACGCTGACCAGAATCACGCGCCAAGTCTCGCAGTTGCTCGACTTGAAATGGAAAAACTGCCGGCAGACAGCCTCCTTCTGGAAGCTGTCCATCGGCATTTCATAATACTACGATCATCCTTCAATGGAAATATAACGCTTCTCTTCCACTTCTGGCTTAGCCTGTTTCTTTGGAAGTGTAAGCTTCAGGATCCCATGCTTGAATTCGGCTTTGATCTGCTCGTTCTCAATATCCTCGCCAATATAGAAACTTCTCTGGCAGGCACCAGTGTAACGTTCTCTGTGGATATAATGACCACTTTCTTTCTCCTTGGAATCCTGCTCCAAAGCCTTTGAAGCACTAACTGTCAGATATCCGTTTTTCTCTTCTACTTTGATCTCATCCTTTGTAAATCCTGGAAGATCGATCTCTAATTCAAAACTGTCATTTTTCTCTTTAATATCTGTCTTCATCAGATTGGCTGCGTGATGTCCATACAGCTTTCTCTCTGCCCTGCGGTCTGCCTTATCATCATAAAATGGAAATCCAAAAACATCATCCAATAAACTGTCTGTAAAAATACTTGGTCTTAACATAAGTCATATCTCCTCTCAACGCGTTCTTTGCTTTATCTATTGAAATTCATGTTATCTTTATAAGCCATTTCCTTTGTTCTGTATGTAATATAACACGCGTTGTTAGCACTGTCAAGATGTGAGTGCTAATTTTTTGTGAAGATTGTGTGAACGCTACGAGCTGTGCATGGCGTATGACCCTTGTGAACCCGTGCTAATTTCCAGCTCACCGCCTGCTGCCTTGCATCCACAAATCTCTTATAAATACCATCCTGCTTCATTAGCTGCTCATGTGTTCCCTGCTGCACAATTCTCCCTTTGTCAACAACCACAATCTGGTCTGCATGTCTGACTGTTTTTAATCTGTGGGCAATCATAATAATCGTTTTTTCCTTTGTAAGAGCATCTACTGCATCCATCAGCTCCTTTTCATTCTCCGGATCAACATTAGCTGTTGCCTCATCTAATATAACGATTGGTGCGTCCTTCATGATTGCTCTGGCTATCGAAATACGCTGCTTCTCACCACCGGAAAGTGTAGCCCCTCCCTCTCCGATCACTGTATCGTATCCATCAGGAAGTTTGCTTATAAAATCATGACAGCACGCTTTTTTTGCCACTTCCACCACTTCCTCATGGCTTGCGTCCTGACGTCCGAATTTAATATTATTTTCAATGGTATCTGCAAACAAATACACAGACTGAAATACAAATGAAAAATTACGCATCAGACTGTTCATGCTGTAGTCTTTTACATTCACGCCCCCAAGCGTCACTTCCCCGGAATCCACATCCCAAAATCTGGCAATCAAATTGCAAAGGGTTGATTTTCCTCCACCAGATGGTCCAACAATCGCTGTCGTCGTTTTCTGTGGGATAGAAAGCGATATATCATCAATAATCTTCCGTTTGTCATAAGAAAATGAAATGTTAGAAAGTCTGATATCGTAATTTTCCGGCTGGATTTCTTTGCCATCGATATCCATGGTGTCCAGCTCCAGTATTGCATTTGCTTTATCTACGCATACACTTACCACATGTAAAAGGGATGAATAATTTCCTGTGCATTCCAGGCTGGAATAAAGCATAAATGCTGAAATTGTCATACCAATCGCATAGACCGCACTCATAGTTCCATTGATATAAAAATATGCACTGCATGTCACGACCACAGCACCCGTGATTTTTGTTATCACGCTTTGCAGAAAATGATAGGGAACAAACAACATCTCCATCTTTGTATTAACTTTTTCGCATGCTTCATTTGCATCATTTAATCTTTTCGCCTGTTTTCCAAGCAGATTGTATGATTTTACTTCTGATATTCCCTGCAGATACTCCATAATCTGATTTACAAGTTCTGTATCACATACTACTTTTTGCTCTGAATCTTTTTTTCCTGCATTCTGCATTGCAGAATTGACACCAAAGAAAATAAGCACTCCTGCTGCAGCGATCAGTCCGATCCTCCAGTCAAAAACAAACAGCATAAAAATGATCATTGATGTTTCCAGGATTCCCTGCATGGTCAGCATGACCACTCTCGCAGCCACATCGCCAAGTATTTCCATTGTATTGGTTGTAATGGAAGAAATTTCCCCGATACTATTGGAATTATAATATCCCATCGGCAGATAGCGCAGGTGCTCTGCAATCTTGATTCTCATAAAAGCACTTGCATTATATCCACCTTCTGTCTGAAGTACTGTAGAATATCTCTTACAGATTACATCGACTACGATTGCAATGACCATAATCGCAACGGAGCCTCCAATATATTTCCCTGTCGGTTTTCCACTCAGCAAACCGATCAGTATGTACATAATAGCCGGAATCTTCATGGCTGAGGCAAGAGCCTCTATAAGTCCGATCACCATCGACAGTTTGAATTTATTGCTATTTTCCCTGCCTGAAAAACGAAAGAATTTTGTCAGAATTCCAAACATATCATTCTCCCTCCTTCACAGTATCTTTTACAGAAATATGGGCATTCCACATTTCCTTATAAAGTGGGCATGACACCAGAAGTTCCTCATGTGTGCCATGTGCTGTTACATTTCCATCATTTACAACAAAGATCTGGTCGCTGTCCTTAATGGTAGAAAGCCTGTGCGCTATTACGATCAATGTCTTCCCTGCTACCAGTTTTGCAATAGAATTCTGCAGGATCGCCTCATTTTCCGGATCTGTGTAAGCAGTTGCCTCATCAAGGATCACAATCGGAGCATCTTTTAACATTGCTCTTGCGATCGAGATGCGCTGTCTCTCGCCTCCTGACAGATGCCCTCCTGCACCTCCAACAACCGTATCAAATCCATTCTCCAGCTGCATGATAAATTCATAACATCCGCTTTTCTTTGTCACCTCAACGACCTGTTCATCAGTAGCATCTGGATTTCCCTGCCGGATATTTTCACGGACCGTTTCATTAAACAGATAATTATCCTGTGCAACATATGCAATTTTCCGGTTAAAATCTGAAAGTGCCATTTCTTTTACATCAACTCCGCCGATTTTAATGCTTCCAGAATCCACATCCCACAAGGATGCAATCAGCTTTGCAATGGTTGACTTTCCGCTTCCGGAGGGTCCTACGATCGCATTTACCGTTCCTGCCTTTAATTCCATATTTATTCCGTGCAGGATTTCTTTGTCGTGATAACCAAAACTGACATCTTCTAGCGTAACGGAATTATCTTTTGGAACTCTTTCACTTTTCTCCGGACGTTCCAGTTCCGGCTGTTCCAGAATTCCTGCCACTTCACCAACGATCACCCCGATCTTGCCAAGATCATCTGTATAGGAACCCACTGTGATCAACGGTCCAACGATTCCAAGTGATAAAATAATACAGATGACAAAATCAGAAACCGCAAGTGTTCCATTCACTACATAATGTGCTCCAAACGGCAATACCGTAAGAAGCGTATAGGGTGTGACCACCATCATCAGTGCATGAAAGATTGAGCACCGCTTCATCCAGGAAATAAAAGAATCCGCATATGCCATAGCTGCCTTTGTAAATTTGGCATAAGAACTTTCTGTCTTTCCAAATGCCTTTATTACTTCGATTCCGTCAATATATTCCACTGCCGCATCATTCAGATCTTTTGTTGTCTGAACTGTTCTCTCGAAACTTGGCTTATAATCCAGCATCATTCCAAAATAAGAGAACAGTCCAACAATAACCGGCACCAATGACCAGAGTGCCAGCCTCCAGTCTGTCAGAAAGAAATAGATCAAAATCACAACCGGTGCCAGCAGATTGGATGTGAATTCCGGGACAATATGCGCCAATGTCGTCTCGATACTGTCGATTCTTTCCACCATGATATTCTTAAATGTACCGGATGGTGTATCCTTCACATAACCAAGCGGCACCCGTGTCAATTTATCACAGCAGATTTTTCTTATATTTGCCAGTACCACAAACGTTGCTTTATGTGACAATGCTGTCGAGAGCGAATGAAACAGTTCTGCAATGATAAACGACAGTGGCAATGAAAACTGCTTTTGCAAAATATGGTTCAAACTCCTTTTCACCACTTAAAAACAGCTTTACTATATCTGCAATGATAAAATACGGGAAAATCTTAAAAATCACATTTCCTATTGCAAGTAACACACTCCATACATAGGCAATTCTTTTTTGTCCGGCCCATGTCAAGATCCAGCTGACTGCCGACTTCTTTTTTTCTTCCATATCTGTTCCTCCTTACTTTTGTTTTATTATTATTACTTTTATTTTATTATTATTTCTTTCGTTAGTATTTTCTAACTCATATATAATAAAATAGGTGGCTTACTGGCATTAGCCACCTGCATCAGTTATACCGGAAATTCAATATTCCACAATCGTTCCCAGCCGCCTGTATTAAATTCTTTCAGCTGATGCACATTTTTCTTTGCGGTCTCCCTGTCTATATCATGCTCAATGATCTGAAATATTGACGAAAAAAATCCCGTATAGATCATATGCATAAGGCTTTCCTCTACAACCGGTATTTTTACACCGGCCTCCTTCATCTTGTCCATATATTTCAGACTGGACTTCATTTCCCGGTCTACCATATTGTGTATGAATAATTCAAATTTTCCACTGTCTCCACATTTCAGCAGTAATCTGAAATTATCATAATGATCGTAAACATAATCAACCATCTGATCTATCCCATCACTGGATGTATCCGACATATTCCTTGTCTGATCATTGGCGGAAAGCTTTTCAAACTCCTCAACGATCTGATCATAAATCTGATAAATATGTTCCATATAAGGATCCGTCAGTGCATCAAAAAGTGCTTCTTTCGTCGGATAATATTTATAAAATGCGCCAGTAGTAAGCCCTGCATCTTTTACAATGTTTCTTAAAGACGCTCCCGTCAAACCATCTTTCAGGAAATGTTTTCTGGCTGTATCTAATATGTTTTTTTGTGTATCTTCTGCTTTCGTCGACATTCTTTTCGTATCCTCTAAACTTCTCCCAAAAATATAACAGTGCTATATAGCACTGTTATATTTTAACTCGTTACAGGATTTTGTCAAGTCTACTATTTAGATTTTTTTATTTTTCCTGTGTATTCAGTTTCCACCCCGCAGATGCATTCTGCAGTTTTACAAATCTGTTCTATTCAAACAGATTTTCTTTATCTATCTACTCTCTTCCATTTTGTAACAGCATTTCTTACCCGCTGGTCAATATCCAGACGTGCTCTGCGGCATTCTTTCGGATATTTTCTTGCTGCCTGAAATGCCAGTTTCACAAAGAGTCCGGATCCAACTGGGAGCATTGTCTTTAGCATGCCCTCCGGAAAAACGAAATGAGTTCCATGCTCATAGATTACAAACTCTAATCTACAAGTATGCGGACGTTCTTTTATACGCTGCTTCATTCGGCGGATGTATTTTGCAGTATCCCACAACACATCATCTTCCGCACCAATCAGCAATAATGTTCCATTGATCTTTTCAATCTTGATCATCTCGTCTTCTTGGATTGGATGAGCCTTTTCCGAATCATCAAACAGTTTTCTTGAATTGATCATATCACCGGTTCGCTTTGTTTCTTTCTCAATCACATGCCAGTAATCCGGATGTTTATAACAAAACGGCATATACGGAAGTGATTCTCCTTTATATGAAAAAAGAGATTCTCCCTCAATCGGCCATTCCTTACAACCATCTTTTTTTCCCTGCATAAATCCCTGCCAGATAAAATCACTGGGTGTCAGACCAATCGTTAATGTGATATCTTCAAAATAAGAAGCGGCAGTTAAGGCAAGTGTTCCTGTAGTAGATGCCCCGACAATTCCTATCTTCTGATTACCATGCACTTTTAACCAATCGATTGCTTTCTCTATACGTTCCAGCGGATAATTATGATGTCCATAATCCTTTTTTCCAGGTGACATTGTCATCACATTCACACCCAGTTTATGTAACCATTTCACAGATGTACGCGCCAGATAATCCTCCGAGTCATCTCCGATCATAGCAATCATTGCACAGTCTGATCCTGTTTTGCATTTCCAATATACGCCATAAAATCCATCTGCTTCCACATCAAAATGCCGTTTCTTCATCTTTATCATCTCCTCGTATAATAATATCAGCTCCTTTCCATTCTTAACTCCCCATGTGAATTTTGCATTGCTTCCCTCTATGGATTTCTCTTTCATTGTCTATTGCCTTCTCCCATAGGTTTTCTTACAACACAATGCATCCTCATACCTTTACGGATTTCAAATTTTTCTACTTTTAGTCCTGCTTTTCTGCTACACTTCATGACCACATCTCTTGTTGGAACCCGAACATCTCCATGTCCGCATATATTTGCCAGAGGCATTTCCAATGTATTCATCAGCCATATCAATACTTTATTGTCACTGGTCACATCCCGCAGGATCAATCTTCCATTTGGGCGAAGGCATCTTTTTACGCTGTCAAAAAATGCCTGTGAATCCGGATAATGATGGAAACTCATAGAACAAATAATTGCATCAAATGAATCGTTTTCAAAAGGAAAATTCTCACAGTCTCCCACAACAAATACTGCATTTGGAATAGCTTTCTTTTTTGCCTGTTCAATCATCGCGGGAGTCAGATCCAGCCCAGGTATAATGCCTGTCTGGATATTTTTCTGATAATAAAGAAATCATCGGAGCAGGTCCGCAGCCTGCATCCAATAAATCTCGAAACGGCTCCTTCTCTAATTCTTCCAGGATATCCGGATAATCCTTCTTACACATTTCGTATATACCAGCATGGTTACTTTCATATCTTCCTGCTGCTTTTGTAAACTCGTTGATTGATAATTTTTTGTATTCTTCGTTTTTCATGTTTTTCCTCCAATCACACAAGGCGCCATAAATCAATACCCTCATAGAAATCCGTCCTCTTTTTCATTTTCAAGTAAACTGCCGACGCAGACGTTAGTAGTATCTAACCAGCATCTTCTAAAAAACCGTGCGAAAACAAAACTGTAATTCCACACGGTTTCTTTTCTTATGCATTCAGTATATCACTTTTACCTGATTTATCAACCAGATTTCGTCTTCAAAAGATACATTCTAAGCAGCTTGGTTTTCCGTCAAGAATACAGGTCTGCGCTGATTGGCAGCCCCTACCCATGCGATTCTGCAGAAACATCACCTAATATACTGAATTTCCATGGTTTTTCAAATAATCTTTGCGCGGAAAACCATACTTGCTGCTCATTAGCTGTAATTAATTCTTCTGTTTTTTATTTTGTTACAGTTACCGTTACCGTAAATTTCTTTTTACCGGATTTCACTGTGATCTTAGCTTTTCCGGCCTTCTTTGCTGTGATCACACCCTTCGCGGGAAGTACTTTTTTTATATCATTTTCAGTTCATGTTCTTCATTCATAAGTGCAAACCTGGTTCCCAAAAGTTCTGCCAGCTGCCGGTTATGTGTAATTATGATCAATGTCTTTCCAGCCTTATGAAAGCTCTGTAAAAACTTTATCAACATGTCCTGGGTCTTTTCATCCAATCCTGCCAAAGGTTCATCCAGAATCAGCACCTCAGGATTCAAAGAAATAATACATGCAAGAGAGACTTTACGTTTTTCTCCCCCACTCAGATGATAAGGCGGTCTTTCTCTTAATTTCTCTATTCCAAATAACTTCAGACAATCTTCTGTGCGCTCATGAACTTCAGCATCTGACAGTCCCATCTGGACTGGTCCAAATGCAATCTCTTCTTCTACACTTCCACAAAATAATTGGGTATCCGCATTTTGAAACACATATCCCATCTGCTGATGAAACCATTTTGCAAACTTTCTGTCCTTCAGTGCTTTCTCTGTAATTGCATGTTCCTTATAAAGATACTCTCCCTCCGAAGGAAAAATGATCCCATTCAACAGCTTGATAAGAGTCGATTTTCCACATCCGTTTGGTCCCTGAACAATTACAGAATCTCCTTTTTCAATATGAAGGTCAATATATCTAAGGGCTATTTCACTCTCATATGCAAAACACACCTTTTCCAGATCGATCATTTCAATCTCCTCTCAATTTAACCCTGAAATACTCTCGCAGATAATTTCTACTATTCTCTCCACTCACAGTAAATGCCGATCTGCTAGATTCACTTTAAAGTTCTTATCAGCTAAAGGTATATATACAAAGCTGCACATCCCACCATTACCAGAATATATATCAGATCGATCAGACTGTATTTCTGCTTATGTCTTATTTCATACTCACCCGTAAATCCCCGACAGCACATAGCTGCATACATTTCTTCTGCCATTTCACTTGATTTAAGAAATGTAACTCCAAGCACGCCCGAAAAAGCTCTTGCCTTATCCGGATTTTTACCGACAGATCTCAAGCCGACTGACCACAGAATATCCATACATATTTCTCCCAGAACAGAAATATATTTCAATGTTATATCCAGGGTAAAAATGAATATCGTCGGTATTCTAAAGCTTCTCATGCTGCCTGTCAGTTTATTCCACGATGTGCCTGATGACAATATCCCCACCAATGTTACAGATACATATACTCTCGCTGTTATATTTGCCAAAGCTTGTGGATTTCCCATAAATACTGCCGGTAAAAGAAGAAGTATCGAAATCAGAACTGCTCCTGCTGTTCCATTTAAGATCTGTCTGATGGCTGCAGCTGAAAAAAAAGCCAGACGAACAGTCACTGCAGCACACATGATCAATACAAACAGATAATTTCGTGCTGAAGCTGTCAGAATTATAAAGAATATCGTATAAAACAATTTAAGAGAAGGAGCAGCAGAAAATCTGTCTGTCCTTCCCTTCATTAAATCTTAATTTTGCAAGTACAGACAATACAGATTTCGTGCTTTTGGTCAGAAATGATTCCCTGTCATTTGCAGGGATGTACTCTTCCTGCCCACACATCCACGCCGGAATCTTTGTTATCTCTGTTCTGTCATTATCCATTCTTATGCCGCTTTCTTTTTGAAATCAACCTTGTCCTTCATAAGAGAAGAAACGATCTTAAAAAAGATCACCAGTATTGCCACGCCTACAACAGCAGAAAGTATATATCCTGTCCATTCCGGCATACCGGCCATCGAATAATCCGGGAACAAGGTCGAAAGCTCAAATCCACTTTTCATTCCTGATGGTGTATACCCAAGCTTTACACCTCCACTGACAAGCGTTGCCATTTCATCAACACCCCATTCGCCCCAGGCTGTACCCGTGGCTAAAAGACCTATCGGTGTCAGTACGATAAGCACTGCGGTCAATATGTACAACGGTTTAAATGAAGTCTTATCCGGAATTGCATCCAATGCGGAAGGAGATACTTTTTCTACAAATGTTAGCACTACTACTGTCAGCACAATCTCTGCTAGTCCAAATAAAGTGATATGTCCGATCATCATCGCCGGTATAGACACACTTAGAGGATATGGACAATAAAGTGCCTGTCCCGCCGCATCTTTAAATAGCAAAGGCTGTATTCCAAATTCAACAGCTGCGCAAAAAGCTGCTGCGTTGATTCCCACATAAGACCCGATCGCAGCACTAAGTTTACGCTTTCCTGTCTTTTTCAGAAGCAGTTTATACAAGAAATATCCCAGATAGGGCAGCACAAAAGCCATATTAAAACAATTCGCTCCAAATGCGAGAATCCCTCCATCACCAAAAAGCAGTGCCTGTATCAACAACGCGATAGATACTGATATACATCCTGCTGACGGACTTCCTGTGAGAATTGCAATAAGCGTTCCTCCTACTGCATGCCCTGTAGTACCTCCCGGAAGTGGTACATTAAACATCATTCCAAGGAATGAAAAAGCAGCGCCAATACCAAGAAGCGGCATTTTTGCCTTTGGTATTTCCTTTCTTACTTTGTTAATTGAATACCCCCATGCAGGAACCATGGCTGCTGCCATAACTGCACAGGTTGATGGGCTTAAATAGTTCTCAGGTATATGCATAATATACTTCCTTTCCCTGCTCGACTTGAATTTATTTGGTGCGCGCCTCTTAATCGGCTATATTGTAGCACCACGTTAAAGTGCCAACAACCCACCCTAGGGGATAAGAAAGCATTCCAATCTGTTATATATGCCTGTTATTTTTTCATAGGTGGCAGCAGCTGTCCTTCTCCCCTTCTGTATGAAGGAAGCTCTTAACACCTGTTTCTCCCGGAATCAGGAATATGTCTTCGATTTCCAGTGGATTCAAAGGTTCTGTCCATACTTTCATTCCTTTTTTTCCCGTGAGCAGGCCGCCGACTTTACGGAGGGGCTTTTCTGGAAAACCGTAAGCTGCATACTGTATTTTCATCCGGACAGCCACATACAAACCATCCGCAAAACCACATTTTGGGAATGTAAATCCCTAGCATTCCTGATATTACTGTTCTGTGTGTCTACGATTGATGATCATGCCTTCTACCGATGTCGTTCCCTGCAGTTCGTTTCTTTTCCCCAAAATCTTAAACGAATTGGTAGACAGGCCTTCAATTTTTGCGATTTTCCTTCTCCGGATTTGCCGGATTCTCTGGAAATTCAGGAAAGCCGTGCCTTCTTCAAATGTAATAACCTGGAATATGTGCGTCTTCAACAAAAGGCATGGATTTTTCATTTCATCCATGCCTTTTGAATCTTTAATCATCCCAATTATCATTATTAATATACAAAATAATTTACTTTTCCCCAGGACAGTGCAGATTTAATTTCTATTTTTTCAGCAAATACAATCTAGGATTTTTTATAATCGCAGAACCATCTTTTACATAAAAAGAAATATTCTTTCCTTTGGGCGCATACGCACGTACATTCAATGCAGTATTATTTAGATAAAGTGTAACAACTGTTCCGTCTACAACAACTTGTAATAAATATTCTCTATCTGCTTCCAAGAATAATGGTCTGTCAGATCCCTGAGCCATATATCTAAACCATGGTAAATTAGGTGTGCAATTGAAATCCACTTTTCTATTTTTAATTTCAATATTAAATCTATATGCATCTCCAGTTTCTTTTTCTTCAAAAAGATTCACACCAAAAGCATGTGTACCCGCTTTAAAAGAAACTACTGTTTCAAACAAAAATGTTTCTTCATCACATTCTTCAATGATAACTTCATTAATTCCGCTATCTATTTCAATTACTTTTTCTCCAAAATGATTCTTAGATGGCTGCTCTACAAATGCATTATGTACACTATCTGGCATCTTTACTTTCAAGTCACCATTTTCCTCTTGTACAAGCTCATGTACTACTAGTGTTCCTCCCCAAATCCAATTGTTAATATCCATATCTTGATCTTTTGAAGCTACCCAGCCAAACAAATAACGATGTTCACTATCACCACAAGATCTAGCTGCATAATATGCTCTACCATCAAAAGCATCATCATCAGGCATCTGCCATGGTCCGAAAATCGAACGACTTTTCCTGTATATTGTTTTATTATTTTCACTATACTCGGTTGTAAGTAAATACCACCAATCTCCTATACGAAACAAATCTGGCATTTCGTGCATACTAAACATATTTGGTGCCCAAAAATCCCCTTTGAACTCCCAATGTTCTAAATCTTTTGATGTAAAATATACTGTACAGCCTGTTTTAATTTGTTTATGCTTCTGCTTATGTGCTCCTAAAATTAAAATATATTCTTTTGAATCCTCATCCCATGTAACATATGGATCTCTCCAATCATTAGGATCATATCCAATTTGAGGAGGAAGTTTTAATTTATCGGCTGATTTTGTCCAATGCAGCAAATCATCACTAGTTGCATGCATTAATACCTGTGCAGCCTTACCTTCAGCTGCAAAGTCTCGATTATACCCGGTATAAAAAGCATGATATTGTCCTTCGCCTTCAAATACACTTCCTGCAAAAATGAATTGATCTTGTTCTGTATCTTTACCTCGTAGAAGCACCTCACCCTTATCTTCATAATGTACAAAGTCCTCCGTTATCGCCAGCGCCCATCCAAATGGTTCCCCAAATGGCCCTGGATTTCTTGTATCCCGCTGATGATATAAATAGAATTTTCCATCTTTGTAAAATGGCATGCAATCTCCAAATGCATATCCCTCTGGCTGATAATAAATATTCTGCATAATTCTTCTCTCCTTAATTATAATAATTTATCCTTTAACTGCTCCCATAGTCATTCCTTTAACAATTCTTTTTTGAATGAAAAAGGATATTATAATGATTGGCAGACTAAACAAGACTGCCCCAGCTGCCATTGGCCCTAATTGAATATTATATTCTGTTAAAAATTCAGACAATCCAACTGGAACTGTTTTTGTACCAGACATTGTTATTAACAAAGCAAATAAAAAGTCATTCAACCCTGTCAAGAATGTAAAAATAGCAGTTGTTGCCATTCCATTCATAGCTACTGGTACTATTACTCGAAAAAAAGCACTAAGATTACTACAACCATCTACTAATGCAGCTTCATCCAATTCTCTTGGTATGCCATTAAAAAATCCCATCATCATCCAAATTACAAATGGTACTCCTATACATGCATAAACCAATATTAATGCAATATGTGTATCTCTAAGGCCAATTTTATTAATTACCGAATAAATGGGTACACTAATACAAACAAGTGGTATCATACGTATCATAAGAGTAAGATACATAAAAAAAGATGATAAGCGAGAGCGAAACCTAGAAAGCCCATATGCTGCAAGAGATCCCACAGTTAGACTTATCACCGTGCTGACAAGTGCTGCAATTAAACTGTTTGCTAAATATTTTCCAAACGTCAAATACTCAAACATATCTTTATAATTCTGTATGGAAATAGGGTTTGGAAAAAATCGAGGTTGTGTAGATATTACATCCGATGGTTGTTTCAATGAGGTTGATACAGTAAATAAAAAAGGAAATAAAAACATAAACACAAATATCAAACAAATTAAAAACGGAACCAGTCTTTTCAAGCTTTTTTTCACCATTATGCCTCCTTCACTCAACTATAATTCTGTGAAACCTTCAGTCTAGTAAAAATCCATAGATTTTAGATTCCATATCTTTAAATTTTTCTCTCTTTTCGTCAAGAATCTCTCGGTATATCGTTCGATATTTATGGTAAAGTCGATTGAATATAATTCATATTATCGACTGGAAATTGATTTTATATTAGCTGTTGATTGTGGCGTCATACTGGCTAATAAAAATTGTAATGTAGCAATCTTCGTAAATATTCTTTATATTGCTCACTCTACCAGGAACATTATTGACTGTTTTTGAAAGCTTAAAATTTCTTACTCTACTAAAATTCTCCGTGGCGTTGAATTCAACAAGACCCCAGATGCCACTTTTTGTGATTAACTGAGCCATCTTTTGGATTCAAACGATAAGGATTTGATTTTTTATATACGTCCCTTTAAGCCTTCTGTCAAACAACTCACTTACAAATTTACTAAAACTAGATCTGTTTAACTGTTCTTATAGAAACTTGATATTACTTCATTCTCCATTTCGGAACAGTCTTATGATTTCCTGTTTGACTCTTAGAACTAAGTAATTTCTCTGGATTCAAAGAAATTGCTATTCTTAATCCTCATTTGGATTCCATACTTTCTTTATAAATATCGATGCCAGCACTAAAAGTGCAAGCATAAATATAACTGCCATAGCACTTGCTTCTCCTACCTGTCCGAAGCGAACATTAGCTTTATAGATATATGTACTAATTACTTCTGACGAAAAATTAGGACCTCCTTGTGTCATAGCCCAAATTGTATCAAACGAACGCAAAGCATCCATAACACGTATAATTATTGCAATTACAATATTAGGTTTCAGCAATGGTAGGGTAATATGATAAAACAATTTAAGTGTACCCGCTCCATCAATTCGTGCAGCTTCGTAATAGGTAGGATCTATCCCTTGCAATCCTGCTAATAACACAAGCATCATAAAGGGGGTGCATAACCAAATATCTGCTATAATACAAGAATATAAAGAAATCTTTGGATTCGATAACCACATAATTGAATGTACATTATTAATGATTCCAAGCTTATACAATCCCCAATTTATAATTCCAAATTGATCACTTAATAAATATTTCCAAACTAGCCCTGCCACTAGTGGAGCCATCATTAATGGCGTTAACATTAAAGTACGCATTATTTGACTCCCCTTAAAACCAACATTCAACATTAATGCTAATAACAATCCCAAAATAAACTCTATCGTCACAGCAATGACAACATATTTTACAGTATTAGCAACGCATAGTACAAATTTTGGAGAAGTAAATACAGCAAGAAAGTTTTTTAACCCAACGAAACTTTTACCATCCATATTTGAAATGTCATATTTGAAAAAGCTATCCACTACTAATTTGGCCGCGGGGATTAAGAAAAACATAAGCATCATTACCACCGCCGGCAAACAAAAGATAATGAGCATTTTCTTATCTTTTCTCACCTGAACTTTCCTCCCTATTCCACAAATATTTATTCGTTTCCGGCTGAATATATCAGCCGGAAACTTTAATTTAACACTTAATTTAGAAGATCTTTAATCATTTCTGCTGCATCATCCAATGCCTCTTGCGGAGTTTTCTCTTTCAGCAGCGCCTGCTGTATAGCAGGAACCAAAGCCTCTGTTTCAATTAAATTCCATTCAACAATTGGTGCTCTATTCTGCGTTGCCGGTCCCTCTAAAGTTGCCTGAATATCAGCTAGGAACTCATATCCTTCTTTCTTTCCATATTCTTCAAATAAAGATTTTCTAGCTGCGGTTCCTAAATTTTGCATAATCAATTCATTATTATCATACATAAATTTTACATATTCTTTTGCAATCTCTTGTTTCTTAGAAGATTCTGGTATTACCTGATACCAAGGTCCTGGAATCGCTCCTACTCCTGCACTTCCAGAAAGATGAGGTGCAGTTGCTACTTTACCTGCAACTTTTGATTTTTCCGGATTATTTGCTGCAAGATAGAAATGTCCCCAATTAAGCATCATTGCTAAATTTCCTTGATAAAACATCTCTGATACTTCACCCGATGCCATTTCCATAGCTCCTGGAGGACAAGATTTATCTTCATTCACTATATCACTAAGAAATGTTAACGCATCTACATATGGTTTCTGGTTAACTAATACTTCTCCATCATCGCCTAATACAACAGGTTTAGCACCTGCCTGTACTGATTCCTCAAGCCAACAGCACGCTGTATCTCCATCTGTCTTTCCAAAAATACCAGTACCATACAAATCAGTTTCTCCATCACCATTAGTATCTCTAGTAAAGAATTTTGCAGCATCACGATATTCCTGCCATGTAGTAGGTGGTGCTAACTCATATCCATACTCTGCCTTAAAAGCGGCCATTTCATCTGGATCTTCAAAGAGATCTGTTCTGTACATAAGTATCTTACAGTTTGTCCAAACAGGCATTCCGTAATTGACATCATCAATCTGACCACCAGCCAGCATTCCAGGCATTAAATCATTTACCACTTCATCAGTCATTAAATCATCAATTGGCAATAATCCCTGAGCAAATTCAGCCATCCAAAGAATATCAATTGTAGCAACATCATACGCACCTGTGGATGCTGTAATATCTGCCTTCAATTTATCATACACTCCTGTATATGGTACCGATTCCACTCTTACCTCATAGCCTGTCTGTTCCTTAAAAGCATCTGCTGTTTTCTGCGTTGCCTCAAATGCAGGGCTTCCTCCCTGCACCAAAACAGTTATATAGTCATCCTTATTTGCTGTATTGGTATTGCTTCCAGATTCTTTTGTCCCACAACCTGTAAACAGACTCATTACCAGCGCCGTAGTTATCATTGTACAAATTATTTTTTTCTGCATAAATATCACCTCTAATTTTTATTTTATATAGGCTTACGTTAAATAAAGTTTCTTTTGAATCCTTTATCTCTTTCTATTCTATTATATTTCAAATCGGTTCTTGGATTACCGCCACCAAAGTCCATGTTCAGGCCATCTACGAGTAAGTCTTTTTTCCACCTTCGGTAAGTCCGGAAGCGGTGCATGTGGCTCAATCTGATACCAATATGCAACACTAGAATAATCATTTCCTTGATCATTAGCATGTCCATGCTCAATCGTTACTCTAATAGACTTGTCAAAATGAACTGGATCTTCTATGTGAAAACGATATAAACTCCACTTTCCAAAGTGCTCCTGAGAATCACTTCCAAGTGATATTCCATGATAAGGTGCATCATATTCTCCACTGGGGAATCCCCATGCTGCACAAAAATAATCTTCTGTTCCTGTTCCATGCATAGAAGGAGGCCATATTTCTCCATCTATAAAAATCATATCATCTCCTTCTCCTGGCCAAGTGTATATCTGTTCTCCTACATCATGATTATCAATATTCAAAACACATCCTACATATTGCCCTTTGCCCTCAGCCTCTAATATTACATAATTATCTTTTCCCGTTACATTCACTCCTGGTAAATCCCAAGGCCCTTCTGGTTCATGTTTTTCCGGTACTATTTTCTTACATGGAAATGCACTATTCCATGTTGCATGGAAACGTCCCATGTCTTCTGGCGGAGTTTCTTGAATCAACTCATAATCAATCATATAAAACAAATTCTCAATAGGCAGACTACATTCATTAATAATTTGAATACGCGCGCCCTTGGCAAAAGGCATTGGGAAATAACAATTCATTGCCGCAGCAAATGGTCCCGCTGGTCCCCTATGCTTTGTAAACACCATATTAATAGGCAATGAAACAAAATGACGGCATGTTGCATGACCTATTCCAAAAAAATCACCTAAAGGTGCTCTTACACTAGGATTTTTTTCATCATCCCAATACATTTCTATAATAATTTTCCGAAGATATTGAGGTTCATAACAGCGTGTCGTAATCCAAATATGTTTGATTATTCCTGCCCCTCGAATATCTGCTATCACTTTTGTTTCTTTAGGCGGCACTACTACAAAATCTCTGTTTCCTCCAGTTCGATCATAACTTGATTCTCTTCTGGATCGAGCATTTTTCACAAACGGTAACCCTCCTAAGGGGCTATTTTGTTGCCAAGCATTCATAAGCTTATCCTCCTACTTACTTATTAAATTATAAATTATAAATCGCCTCAATGGTAGCGGTACCAATTTAGGGTATAAATTCCCTATGATATATCATATGTAGTATCTACTACTTCATAACGCAAGGAACTGTAGCTGAATCTCGAATAATTAATTCTGTCGGAAATATAATATTTTGAATTTCCTCATCTGGATATTGATGTCTTCTTATTACACGCTTTGCTGCCACTTCTCCCATACGCCGAACAGGCTGTGAAACTGTAGTTAACCTGGGCTCCATTAATTTTGAAACAAATAAATCGTCAAATCCAGTTAGTGAAATATCCTGAGGAATAGATAATCCGACATCCTTAATGGCCATGTATACTTCTGATGCAATATATTCATTTAAGCAATGAACAGCGGTAGGACGGTTCCGTCTTCGCAATAATTCTAACATCACTTTATAACAATTTCCTTCTCCTGGCTCAACTCTTATTATTTGATCATCGCCTATCGGTAATTTTGCATTATCCATCGCCTTTTCAAATCCTAAAAATCTTGCATCAGAAGTAGGAAGTGTTTCATTATATCCTATCATAGCAATTTGAGAATGGCCTAGACCGATCAAATAACGAATCATATCACTTGTTCCTTTTTCATCGGTGACACCAATCTTATCAACATTATCCAAATTTGATTGAATTGAAACTATATCAAAGTATTTCTTGGCACGTTTCAGAAGTTTTTCGCTATGCATGCGGCAAGCTTAGTTACAATCAATCCACATGCCCTATCACGAATTAGTTTTTCAAGACTTTCTTCTTCTTTTTGCACAGAATTTCCAATTGCATATATCAAAAGTGAATAGCCTTCAGCATTTACTACATTTTCAACTCCTTTAATAATTTCATTAAAAAAAGGATTTAAAATATCGGTTATAAAAAGGCCAATCGAACGATTAGTTTTAGACATCATATTTCTTGCTATACTGCTAGGAACATATCCTGTTTCTTCCATAACTTGAAGAATTCGGCTTCTTGTATCAGCATTTACATTAGGACTATTATTAATCACTCGTGAAACAGTACTGACAGACACACCTGCTTTCACAGCAATATCACTAATATTCAACTTATCACCTTCTCTCCTTCTCTTTTATTGGTACCGCTACCATATCTTGATCACATTATATTCTTTCATTTTTGTTTTGTCAAGAATATTGTGCATTTTTTTTTACTTGTTGTGTAAGTACAAATCGTTTTCGTCATTTCGCACAATATTTTATGCAAACCCCTGAACTAATGACATTTACTGTGTGAAATCTCTTGCCCAAAAGGCTTTCATCTTTTTATTATTGTTTACAGGATTGAGATGATACAATCTAGTTTGGTACAACACAATTCTCAATTATTCAAAATATAATCATTCATTCAAATACTAGTTTCACACTACCAAAATAACGAAAGTGAAACACACGATTCCAGTTAACCTAATCTGTAATTTAGCATTTTTTCTCTAATAAATAATCAACGCCAGCACCATATATACCAGAATTGACACAATACAGTACAAGGAATTTGTAGTAGATACATATGCACTGCTTTCTTTTTTCTTCAGGAATGTCTGCATACTGAAAGTAGCTGGTGCAGACATATACAGAATGATTGCCAGATCCATAAGCTGTGAACTTCCTATAAGAAAATGGACAGCAAGAAGAACCCCTGCCATCATCACCGCCTGGACGCAAACGCGAAGTACGATTGTCTTTATACATGGTCTGATCAGTTCTCGGGTCAGCTCCATACTGTACCCTACCACAAGAAGGATCATGGAAGTTACAGAAGTGGTAAGAATATTTTCAACGCTAAGATAAACACCTCCAAAAGAGCTTTCAACAAGCCTTGAAATGATCCCAGTTAATCCGGCTGCAATTCCCAAAACACTGGCTACAAATGCAGGAGTTTTTACCGCACTGAAAAACAGTGCCTTTGCACTAATCTTTCCTCCATTTTCAGTCTGTCCCAGCATTCCCATATATACACTGAAGCCAAACAGCAGTCCTGCAATATCCAATACAGCAATCTGGGAAAGATGTTCACTGCCGCACAAACTGGTATATAGTGGATAGGCCATCATTCCCCCTTCGTATACACAGACCATGTAGGGCAGATATTTTTTATATGGCTCTTCCAATAATGGTTTCAGTAAAAATCCAACCGAAAAAGAAATCAGCAGCATCACAAACATGATTCCTACCAGCATACCGATTTTTCCCGTATACTCTGCTGTTGCCAGCGCATGGAAAATAGCCACAGGCAGCATAATATTTGTAACCAGACTTTTTATGTTGTCAATACCGCTTTGTGTTAATACATTCTTCTTTCTGCACCAGATGCCAAGCAGGATCATAACCAGCACAGGCATAATAATTTCCAGAACCTTCATCTCATACACTTCCTTCCTCATATCCTTCCTTTTGTTTATGGCAGCTTGTTCACACACCTGCAATCATAGAAAAAGCCACATTTGCTACTCCGCACAACACCATGACTAATATAGGATTTACCTTAAACTTCCGTAACAGCACCAATGCGATTCCAAAAAACACCATCATCCGTACACATATATTTTGTCTTATAAGCTGTATCGTTCCGTTGACAAAAAAAGAAGAAATCAGGATGGTCACTCCCGCTTTCGCAATCATAGCTACAACTGCCGGGCGAAGAGAAGCCAAGGTTCCCTGAAACACAGATACATTTTGATATTTTGTATAAAGATGTGCCAATAAAGTCACTATCACACAGGATGGAAGAATACAGCCAAGTGTTGCAACCACAGCTCCTAGTGGTCCGATAATCTGCATACCTACAAAGGTAGCTGCGTTTACTGCAATCGGGCCAGGTGTCATTTCTGCAATTGTTACCAGATCGGTAAAGGCATTCATAGATAACCATCCATGCAAATTCACCACCTGTTCCTGTATCAGCGGCATTGCTGCGTATCCACCGCCGAAGCTTAACGCTCCAACCTGAAGAAAACTAAAAAAAAGCTGAAGATAGATCATTTTTCTTTTCTCTCCTTTATTACCGTGCGGACAATTCCAAATACGATCGTTGCTAATATAATGAAAATAATATTAATGTTAAGGAAGTAACTGCAGCAAAAACTGACAGCCATGATCAGGATATTTATCCAGTCCTTTGATTTTACAACATTCTTCCCCATGTCATACACAACTGACATGATCACTGCACCAACACCTGCAGTCATTCCTTTTAATAATGCAGCAATATAATAATTAGAGCAAAACGCATTATAAAATACCGAAATTAAGGATAAAATCACCATGGGCGGTATAATGGCCCCCAGAGTTGAGACCAGCACTCCTGGTATGCCTGCAAGCTTGTACCCAACTACGATCGCTCCATTCACCGCAATGGCTCCTGGCGAAGACTGTGCGATGGCTACCAGATCCAGCATTTCCTCTTCATCGATCCAATGGTAATGATCCACAAATTTCTCTTTTAGTAAAGTCACAATCACATAACCGCCGCCAAATGTAAATGTGCTTAAATATAAACAGGCGAAAAACAATTTTCGCAATATATAACCTTTATCTTTTGATTTTTCTTCCATAGTCCACTCCTTTGGCCTGATAAAAAACGTTAATTCATGAATGCTTTCAGCATTTTTCCTGCAAATCATATTGTGCCACATATAAGCATTTTAGTAAATATAGGTTCTGTTTATTTTATAAAAATTGCGCATCCCACTCCTCTCACCCCTCACCAAAGTAATCAGAATGTGATGCGCAGCTGTTTAAACTGTGTAGCAGTTGTTCCTGCAAGCAGGAGATTTATTAAGCACAGAAAAGCTTCTGTTGGTAATCAGGCATCCGTCAAAAATCCTGTGCAATTTCAACCATTTTATCATAACAAGTATCAAAAAATAAACGATATCCTTCACAGAAATAATTTTCCCAGGTACCATCTGGCAGTTTGTTTCTGTTTCTCTGGCAACCGCCCCTGCATAGCTTCAGGTATCTGCAATTTTTACATGTCTGGGAAATTTTCAGAGATTCTTCCTGAAAACGGATTTTTTTCCTGTTTTCATCCATCTCTCCAAAAGTATCCGTATTGGCATTTCCAAGACAGTACTCATCCATCATATAAAAATCACATGGGTATACGCTTCCATCTGCTTCGATCACGTACTGAATCCCACAGCAGCCTCTCTGATCACAGGCCTCCGGTTCATATCCTTTAAGAATACCTATATAATTGTCGAACTGCCTGATATAAATCGATCTGCCTGTACGAATATCTTCATTCCATTTTTCAAATAAACGGATCAAAAACTTTCCATATTCTGCTGGATTCAACGAATAATGCATTTTTCCTTTTTCCTGCTGCAATGGATCGATGCATGGTATGTACTGTTGATAATCAAATCCTTTTTTGCTATAAAAGCTATATATTTCATTCAAATATTGTGCTGTCTGATCATGTACAACTGTAAGAATATTGAAAGGCACGTCATACTGTTTCAGCATTTTGCATGTTTCAAGGATTCTGTCAAAGGTTTCTTTTCCATTTTGGGCATGACGGTAACAATTATGGGTCTTCCATATCCCATCCAGTGAAATTCCAACAAGAAATCCACAGCTTTTAAAGAGTCTACACCATTCTTCGTTAATATTTGTCCCATTTGTTTGAAATGCATAAGTAACAGGAATCTTCTTTTTATTATATTTTTCCACATACTCTGCTACTTTATAATAGAAATCAATTCCTCTTAGTGTTGGCTCTCCGCCCTGAAATGCAATCGCACAGCCGCCTTCTGCATATGCAAGTGCTTTGCGAATAATATTTCGAGCCGTCTTTTCTTCCATCATCCCATAGGATTTCTGCGTTCTGTTTTTTTGTTCATCACAGTAAAAACAGTATTCACATAACATATTGCAGTTTCCAGATGCTGGTTTCATCAAAATGCTGACTGGTGGCATTTGTCTATTCCTTTTCCTTTTAATATTCGTTTATCAAATGCATGGAAAAATCCATATTTTTCATAATTGCACTGTCAAAATTCTTTTTGATCAGCTCATGCTTCAATACCTGATAGGATTCTTTATTCCAGAGATTATCAAATTCACATGGATCATTCTCCAGATCGTACAATTCCCCGAATTCCTTCCCATGGTAATTCACTATCTTGTACCTTCCATCAAAATACATTGTAGCATAAATATCTTCATGTGTTCCCTTCAGACAGTGATAGAATTCAGAATAAACAGAATCCTTATGATGATCTTTGTCCGCAGTTCCAGTTACCAGAATCGGTACCAGACTCTTTCCTTGCATAAAATACGGCACCTCATAACCTGCAAGTTCCATCAGTGTGGGGGCTAGATCTACCAGTTCCACAAGCGCATTTGATTTTACATTCTGAAGGATCCGTGACGGACAGGATATAATCAGGGGCACATGTGTAAGTGCTTCATAAAAATATGCACCCTTCCAATATAAACCATGATCACCATTCATCTCGCCATGATCACTCATATAGATCACTACTGTATTCTCTCTTTCTCCGATCTTATCCAGATAATCCATTAATCGGCCAAATTGATCGTCTACAAGCTCTATTTCTGCATAGTAATCGCGGAAATGTTCTCTCTTCATAATCTGTCAGCTCCGGAAACGGCTCTGCCTGTCCCTCCTGACCACCAATGTAAAAATCCCTTTGCTGATGGGGCGGCTTATTTTCCCAATTCACCCTCTTTCCAAAGTGGCAGCGGCATGTCTTCTACTTTCAATTTATCTTTGTATTCCTGTGGTGGGTCCAGCGGTGGATGTGGATCATATGGGTTCAGGCTTATCAGCCAGGGTCTGTCCTTGCCTCTGTTCTCTTCAATAAATTCGATTGCTTTTTCCACACACCAGGTTGTCTGATGATATTCAGCCGGAACTCCTACTGTCTTCCAGGTAAAATTGGGGTTCGGAGTTGGCGGCCATGTTGCCATGCTTGTATATTTACCACCATAGATATCTGCCCATTTCAGGCCTTTCTCCTTCAGCCAGTTCTGGTAACAATTTTCCCCATGCAGCCAGTCATCATTTGGATGCTCACTCCACTGCACATATGTATATCCATCGTCAGTTCTGTTCTCCATCCTGCCCTGTGCGGATGTGAGATGTAATTTGCCTGACAAACCACAAACATACCCTTCATCTGCAAGAAGCTTTGTAACCAGCTTTTCGTCCTTTGAATGATTATCATTTCCATTGTAAAAAGCTTTTGTTGTTCTCGGATAACGTCCTGTCAGAAAGCATGAACGGCTAGGTGTACACACACAGGTGCCTGTGTATATGCCCTTGTGAATGTAACACCTTCACTGACAAATTTATCAATATTCGGTGTCTTAATATATGGATTACCCAGACACCCAATCGTATCCCATCTTTGCTGATCTGTACAAAACCAGACAATATTCAATGGCTTCTCCTGCGCCATAGTATCATCCTCCCAGTTCATAAAATAGTAAATTATTAAAAAGTCCTTGTTCTAATTCATATTCAGCCCTATACGATCATACAATTCCTGTGGTGCTTCATTTTCTTCCAAAAGCCCTTTCATAGCCTGTATCATTTTATCTTCTACTACTGTATCCATAATAGATGTATTCTGATCTGGGTCATTCTTCAGGTCAAACAACAGATCACCGTATTTCATGTGTTCTTCATACTGATAACACGAATTATTGGGAGACGTTGCACCTGATGTCGGAATCTTCATAACCGGTATTCCCTTTGTAAACCCAAAGTCTTTCACCATTTCAACATCCGTATTCTGCAGTTCCTCTACAGAAAATGGTTCAAACATATGCAATGGCACAATTGTATAATTATTTAGACTGTTATTCTCTTTGCGTCCTGCACGCATATATACATATCTTCCATCTGTAATATTGACATGCTTTCCAAAATAGCCAAACAAAATGTAATCATGAATTGACTTTTCATCTTTTAAAACGGGGAAAAGTGACTTACCTCTCATATCAGGTGTTGGCTTAATTCCGAAAATAATCCAGGATCGTTGGTGCAATATCAATTGTCTGACAAAGCTGTGAACGTCTTTCTCCAGCACAGCCAATGGCAGGATTCCAGATAAAGAATGGTGTATGGACAATCTGGTCATAATTAGGCATATAATTTTTTCCAAAAAAGCCATGTTCCCCAAGCATATATCCATGATCAGTATTTACGATCAACATGGTATCTTTCCACATATCATGTTCATCCATAAAATCCAGAATCTTACCAAAATGCTCATCTATCATAGAAAGAACTGCCCGATAATTAGTTCTTGCTTCACTTACTTCTTCTGAACCTTCATTTACCTCTCCATAGAAGGGCCAGTCAAAGGGCTGCTCTTTATCTGTATACATCTTTTTGTACTTATCCGGCACGAAATACGGTTCGTGTGGATCAAAATATTCAATATGTAAATACCAGTTATCTTCCTGATAATTGCTTTCGAGAAATTCAAGTCCTGCCTGACACGTTTTCACATGCGGATGGTTTTCTCCTTGCATATATTTTCTGTTTATTTCATCCTGGCGATGAAGATCTATATTTTCTTTAAATCCTTTTACTTCTCCCTTCCAGAAATCACCTTCCTGGCCTCTTATCATCTCACATGATGCAAACTTGGTATGATAAGTACTTCCGCCTTCCTGCCAATAATGTGCATGATCCGTCACGCAATGAGTATATATTCCGTTTTTTCCCAGTATGGACGCAATAGAATCGTCAAAAGGTTCCAACGGTCCCCAACATCTATGTAAAAAATTGTATCTTCCTGTGTGAAGTTCTCTCCGTGCAGGAATGCAGGGAAGACTTCCAACATAAAAATTATCAAATGTAACTGTTTTTTTCGCCAGTCGGCGAAAATTCGGCATGATCGACAGATTATCTCCATAATTCGGAAGGTATTTTCTGTTCAGAGAATCATACATAACAGTAATTGCCCTCATAGGTTCACCTCTCTACCACCATTTAATTAATTCAGTAACTTCATTTCTAAGTTTAACAAACTCCGGTGCTGCAATATCTCTGGGCCTTGGAAGTTCATTTATCAGTGTTTTCTTTACTGTAGTCGGTTTGTTCAGTAAGAACCATGATCTTATTTCCTAAATAAACCGCCTCTTCAATATTATGGGTAATAAACAAAACCGTCGTCCCTGTCATCTGCCACAGTTTTACCAGTTCATCTTCCAGTTTAAACCGAAGCTCAATATCCAACTGTCCATATGGTTCATCCATCAAAAGAAGTTCCGGTTCTGTTGCAAATGCCCTTGCAATACTTACTCTTTGAAGCATACTTGCAGAAAGCTGTTTCGGATAATATTTTCTGTATTTTGAAAGACCTACGATTTCCAGATATTTGTCTACCTGTTCCTTTTTTCTTGCTTCAGGGATTTTCTTTATATCAAGACCAAAGCGCACATTTTCCTCTACAGTAAGCCATGGCATGGTGGAATCTCCCTGAAAGATATATGCAATATTCTGCTTTTTCGGATCTACCTGTTCTCCATTTAGAAGAATTTCTCCATCTGTGATATCATAGATCTTTGTAAGACTGTTCAGGAATGTTGTTTTTCCACAGCCGGTAGGACCAACTACACACAAAAGATCTCCGTCCTCAACATCAAACGACATATCATTTAATACAAGCAGGTCTCCAAATTTCTTTGTCAGATGATTTACTTTTACTTTCGTCTTTTTTTCACTCATTGGATACCATCTCCCTATAATGTGCTGTCCAGAATGCTGGTAATCTCTTTGCGGAGAGCCAGGAATTCCGGGGAAACCAGATTTCTCGGTCTTGGCAGATCAATCTTATATTCTCTTTTAACAGTCGCTGGGCAATTTGTAAGCACCAGGATTCTATCTGCCAGGTAAAGAGCTTCCTCAATATTGTTTGTAACAAAAATAACGGTTCGTTTTTCAGCTTCCCAAATTCTCTGCAGTTCCTCCTGCATAAGATATCTTGTCTGCGCATCCAGTGCTCCGAATGGCTCATCCATAAGCATTAGCTTTGGTTCATTACAATAAGCACGGGCAATACCTACTCGCTGCCGCATACCTCCTGACAACTGTACCGGGAAAGACTTTTCAAATCCGCTCAGCCCCACAAGATCAATATATTTCTGTGCACGTTTCTGTCTCTCTGCTTTTGGAACTCCTGCCATTTTCAATCCATATTCTACATTTCCCATTGTGGTCATCCAGGGAAATAATGCAGTTGACTGAAACACAACTCCCCTGGAGGGATCTGGCTTGGTAATTTCTTTTCCCATAAATTTCATACTGCCAGCTGTTGCTTTTCTCAAATCCTGCAATCATATTAATGATTGTCGTCTTGCCACACTGTCCAGGTCCAAAAAGAACCAGAAATTCGTTTTCTTTTGCTTCTAAATCAAAATTTCGAACTACCGGATGTTCGCCCTCCGGAGTGATAAAAGTCTTGCTCACATCTTTACATTCTACAATAATATTGTGATTTATTTTCCGCTCTTGTTCCATCGGCATAATACATCCTCCGCCCTTCGCATTATAATCGCCAGAATATAACCAACAACACCGATCATCACGATTCCTGAAAGAATCTGTATCATATCATTGTTATTCATTCCGGCTACGATCATCCATCCAAGTCCTTCTGAAGACCTTACCATCTCTGCAGCTAGTACAGTTGCCCAGCTGCTTGAAATAGCAACTTGTAATCCTGCAAAAATATTTGGCACTGAAGCAGGAAGCACGATGGTAGTAAAGATTTTACGTTCACTTGCGCCAAGCATTCTTGCTGCATTGACAATTTCCGGATCAACACTTGTCGCCGCCATAGAGTTCAACGTTGTATTAGAAAATGATGCAGAAAAATCAAAAAGATTTTTGCATCTTCGCCAAGTCCAAACCAAATAATAGAAATCGGGATCCATGCAATAGGAGGGCATAGGACGGATAATTCTGAATAATGGATTAAAAATCGCTTCTGCAATCCGATACCATCCCATCAAAAGTCCAAGTGCCACACCAACTAACGAACCAACTATAAATCCAATCATTACTCGTAACAGACTGTATCCTGCATGTGCCAGAATACTATGGCGTCCAACTTTTCCCACAATGCCTGCGCCAACAGCCTTCAATACATCAAAAGGTCCAGGAATGAGTAATCCAAGCTGTGTAGCCTGTGTCCCCCAGTACCATAAAATGATAAATGCTCCTATGGATACCACTGCACAGACAGCACCTATTGATTTTTCAGATAGTTTTTTTCCATTTGTCATTTTGCATTCATTCCTTTCGCAACATGAATTTCCACCAGATGAAGCAACGCATCAAATATTGCTCCTACTGCGCCAATAGCCAGCATTCCAACAATGATGATATCCGGTCTGGAAATTGCCCTTGCCTGCTGGATCATATAACCAAGTCCTTTTGTGGATGCAAGGAGTTCAGCTGCAACCAACGCTGTCCAGGATGTTCCCAGAGCTACACGAAGTCCTGTAAAAATCATTGGAAGTGCAGTTGGAATTGCGATTTTAAAAAGCTTCTGACTGTCTGGATGCTCCGAAAACATCTCCCGCCCACAAGTGTGTTCTCTTTTGTCTGACGTATTCCTGTGTAGCTGTTTACAATACAGGCAATCAATGCACCCAGAAAGATAACCAATGCTTTTGATGTAATTCCAATACCGAACAATAAAATAAACATTGGAATCCATGCCAGTCCGGGAATCGGACGAACCAGGTCAAACAATGGTCTTACAAATCTGTCTACCCATTTATTCCATGCCATTGCTATACCAAGCGGTACCCCTACGAGTGCGCCCAATGCATATCCTAACAAGGCAACTTTAATACTGGACCAGCAAGATGCGGCCGGCAAGGTTGCTCCATCAGGAGCTTTCGTATGCAGCTTATCTAAGAACGTATTGAAAACTTTTACCGGTCCCGGAAATACTGTTTCTGATTTCATATGAAATACATTGATACACAGAAACCAGATTAGAATTACTGTACAAACTGAGACAACGGAAATGCAAAAATATTTCATTTTATTCTTTTGTTTCATTTTTACCCTCCATATTTTCTCTTAAATCACTTGTGGGACTGATTTTCAATTCTATTGAATTAAAATCGTCCCACAAGTGATTTTTCATTTCCTATCAGGATTCTGCATTTCTGCTTTTCACTGTTTCAATAAAAGATTTATCAATGCTGTTTTCTACATTTTTAATATCGTCATCTGTGAGCATTTCCTGATCTACATAGAATTTTCCAATATTCAGCATAAATGCGCCTAACGGATTTCATCATCTGTATCTACAGTTTCACGTGTAAAGTAATACTTTTACTGCAACTTCCGTACTCATATCTGAATCACTATATGTAATTCCTTCGTCAGCATACCATTGCATAGCAACTTCTTTTCTCTCATCTTCATTTGCCATAATATCTTCACAGGCTTTATAGTAGCATTCCAGGAACAGTGCCAGATCATCTTTTCTTTCTTCTGCCACATCATTTTGTGTGAAAATGGTATCAATAAT
>NZ_JAYFUY010000027.1:0-10303 GCF_059933065.1 Blautia sp. HA3515
ACAGTCGTGAAAGGAAAATACTGGCTAAAAAGTGGTTAAAAAGTCTTTGGAAAAAGGAAGGGCTGATTTTGACAAAAACAGGCAGATAGGCTTATAATAGGGAGTACTAAAATCGGGAAGAGGAAATGAATCATGAACAAGGGTAAAGGAAAAGACCACAAATTAAAATTGCTAGCAGCATATTATAAGCCGTATAAAGGCCTGTTTTTTGCTGATTTATTTTTTGCGATCCTGGGGTGCAGCCGTAACGCTTGTAATCCCTTTGCTGGTAAGGTACATTATGACCTCTATCGGTTCTATGCCTGTTGCACAGGCGCAGAAGACCATCTTATATATTGGCCTTGGTATGCTGGCTCTAATTCTTGTGCAGCTGGGAAGCAGATATTTTATCACCTATTATGGTCATATGATGGGAGCCTATATCGAACATGATATGCGTAATGAGATCTTCAGTCACTATCAGAAGCTTTCCTTTGCATTTTACGATAATCAGAAAGTAGGCCATCTTCTTTCCAGGATCACCAGCGATCTTTTTGATATTAGTGAGCTGCTGCATCATGGACCGGAGGATATTATTATTTCCGTGATCAAATTGTTTGGCGCATTGATCATTTTGATGAATGTGAACTGGAAAATGGCACTTCTTTGTTTCCTGGTTGTATTGGTGATGCTTATTTATGCTCTTATATATAACCGTAAGATGAAAACTGCTTTTAAAGAAAACCGTGTGCGTATCGGGGATATTAACAGCCAGATCGAAGACAGCCTGGCTGGGATCCGGGTGGTAAAGTCTTTTGGAAATGAGAAACGTGAGATTGAGAAATTCAAAAAAGGAAATGAAAGATTTGTAGAGGCAAAAAGCGTATCATATCGTTATATGGCAGGATATCATGCCGGAATGGATGCGTTTACTACTTTGATCACAGTTGTAGCACTGGTTTCCGGATCCATGTTTTTGGCTGAGGGAAGTCTTTTGGCAGCAGACCTTGTTACCTTCCTGCTTTATATCAACAATTTTACGGAGCCGGTTACAAAGCTTGTGAATTTTACAGAACAATTCCAGAATGGATACAGTGGATATGACCGTTTCCTTGAAATGATGTCCATTGCGCCGGATATTGAGGACAGACCGGATGCTCAGCCCCTTGCACATGCGAAAGGGGATATACGGTTTGAGGATGTATCCTTTCATTATGAGGATCATAAGGAGAGTGTTCTTTCTCACGTGAATCTGGAGGTGAAGCCTGGAGAGTATGTAGCATTAGTTGGTTCTTCCGGAGCAGGAAAAACCACTTTGTGCAGTCTGATCCCCAGATTTTATGATGTTTCAGGTGGTGCTATTTACCTGGATGGAAAGGACATCCGCAACATCCGCCTGAAAGATCTGAGAAATAATATTGGTATTGTACAGCAGGATGTTTATCTTTTTGCAGGAACAGTCCTGGATAATATCCGCTATGGAAGACCGGATGCGTCAGATGAAGAAGTGATCCGTGCTGCTAAGGCTGCCAATGCACATGATTTTATTATGGAAATGGACAATAATTATTATACAGATATAGGGCAGAGAGGAGTGAAGCTTTCCGGCGGGCAAAAGCAAAGACTGTCAATTGCCAGGGCATTTCTGAAAAATCCACCCATTCTTATTTTTGATGAAGCAACTTCAGCTTTGGATAATGAAAGTGAGAAGGTGGTGCAGGATTCGCTGGAACGGCTGGCAAAAGACAGGACTACATTTGTGATCGCACACAGGCTGTCAACGATCCGGAATGCAAGAAGGATCCTTGTGCTCACTGAGGATGGGATCGCAGAAGAAGGCACCCATAAGGAACTGATGGAAAAGAATGGTGTTTATGCAAAGCTTTGCAGAGCCGGATTATAAAGGAGGTTTGGCACATGAAAGAGATTTGTACCAAGGACGCAGTGGGCAGTGTGTTGTGTCACGATATTACTCAGATCATTAAAGACGAAAAAAAAGGAGTTCTGTTTAAAAAAGGCCATGTGATCCGGGAAGAGGATATTCCCCTTCTTCTTTCAGTGGGAAAAGAGCATTTATTTGTCTGGGAGAAAAAAGAAGGGATCCTTCACGAAAATGAGGCTGCCAAGATCCTATATCAGATATGTGCAGGAGAGCATATGCACGGAACAGAAGTAAGTGAGGGAAAGATCGAGCTGATCGCAGATATAGACGGAGTGCTGAAGATCCGAAGGGATGCACTTCTGGCAGTAAACAGCCAGGGGGAAATGATGATCGCATCAAGACATGGAGATTTTCCAGTGAAGAAAGGCGACAAGATTGCAGGAACCAGGATCATCCCGCTTGTGATCCAGCAGGAAAAAATGGATAAAGCCTGTAAAGCGGCAGGAGCAGATCCGATTTTTTCTATTCTTCCTTACAAAACTATGAAAGTAGGGATTGTAACTACAGGAAGTGAAGTGAAAAAGGGCCTGATAAAGGATACCTTTACACCGGTGCTGGTAGAAAAATTAAAAGAATACTCCATGGAAGTTATGGGTCAGACTATGCCAGGAGATGATAAAACTCAGATCACAGAGGATATCCTTCAGTTCATAAAGGACGGGGCAGATATGGTACTTTGCAGCGGCGGGATGAGCGTAGATCCGGATGACCGCACACCAGGCGGGATCCGGGATACAGGAGCCAGGATCGTAACTTATGGTGCACCTGTGCTTCCTGGAGCTATGCTTCTGGTCTCCTATTATGAGAAAGACGGAAAATGTATTCCTGTGATCGGACTGCCGGGCTGCGTGATGTATGCAAAACGAACGGTTTTTGATCTTGTACTTCCAAGACTGGCAGCAGGAGATGAGATCCATGAAGAGGAAGTGGCTGCGTATGGAGAGGGCGGACTTTGCCTGAATTGTAAGGTCTGCACCTTTCCGGCCTGTGGGTTTGGCAAATGATCCGTTTTCGCACACAGGTGTACAGGCTTACATCATCCAAAATCCCTGAAGGGAAAAAACTGAAAGCAGCTTTTCTTACAGACCTGCATGGCAGAGAATTCGGTCCGGGTAATCAGGCACTGTTGGAAGAGATACGCAGGCAGCAGCCAGATCTTGTTTTGTGTGCAGGGGATATGATCGTGCGTACATTATCCCAGTCCATTTTTGTGGCAAGGGAGCTTCTTTTGAAGCTTTCAGAAGAATTTCCGGTTTATATGGCTCTGGGCAATCATGAATGCAGGATGAAGCTTCAGCCGGAGACCGCGCGGATCTATACGGATTATGAAGAGGAACTGGTAAAAGGCGGCATAAAGATCCTTCACAATGAAAGGAAGGATCTTAAGATAGGGGACATCCCGTTGACTATTTACGGACTGGAGCTCCCTATGGAGTATTATCATAAGCCGGATTCACCAACGCTGACCTGTGCACAGATCAAGAATTTACTGGGCTCAGGTGATCCATCCAGGCTGAATATTCTTCTGGCCCACAATCCCAAATACGGAAAAGCTTATTTCTCCTGGAATGCAGATCTGACTCTTTGCGGTCATTATCATGGGGGGATTTTAAGGCTGTCCAGGCATCATGGTCTGACCAGTCCTCAGTATCTGCTGTTTCCGCCATTTTGCTGTGGGGATTTTGAAAAAGAAGGAAAATATATTCTGGTAAGTGCAGGGCTGGGGGAGCATACCATTCCTGTGCGGATCCATAATCCAAGGGAGCTTCTGATCATTGAACTGGAAGGCACAGGATCTTAAAACATTTGTAATATGCAAAGCCACCCTTTACAATCCCATGCAGAACATGTAAAATGAAACACCGGGAGAACGATACGAATGGCTATTTCTGTAAAGTTAAATGTGTTTGAAGGACCACTGGATCTGCTCCTTCACCTGATCGATAAAAATAAAATAGACATCTATGATATTCCTATCGTGGAGATCACAGATCAGTACATGGAATATATCCATGCTATGGAAAAAGAAGATCTGGGTGTTATGAGCGAGTTTATGGTCATGGCAGCCACACTTCTGGATATTAAATGCAGGATGCTTCTTCCAAAGGAAGTCAATGAAGATGGCGAGGAAGAGGATCCAAGAGCAGAACTGGTTCAGAAGCTTCTTGAATACAAAATGTACAAATATATGTCCTATGAGCTTCGTGATAAGATGGACGATGCAGAAGGGATTTATTACAAAAAACCTACGGTTCCAAAGGAAGTGCTGCAGTACAGAGAGCCTGTGGATCCGTCTGCTCTTCTTGAGGGACTGACCCTGGAAAAGCTGAATGAGATCTACAAGTCCATCATACGGAAACAGGATGACAGGATCGATCCTATCCGAAGCAAGTTTGGAACTATTGAGAAGGAAGAGGTCAGCCTTTCCGACAAAATGCTTCAGATGAAGGATTTTGCAAAAAGCCACAGGAAGTTCAGCTTCAGGCAGCTATTGGAAAGGCAGTGCTCCAGAGTGCAGGTGATCGTTACTTTCCTTTCTGTGCTGGAGCTTATGAAGATGGGACATATCCATGTGGTGCAGGAAGAATTATTTGACGATATTCAGATCGATGTTGTAACAGATCCTGATACATGGAAGAATTTGACGGAATTTGCGGAGGATGCATAAGCAGCTTCTGCATAAATGGAACATAGAAGAGGTTAGTAAGTGGAGATCAAGACAATGGAAGCAGCGATCGAGGCCATACTTTTCACAATGGGAGATTCTGTAGAGTTAACACAGATCGCAAAAGCAGTAGAGCAGGATAAAGAGACAACAAGAAAGGTGATCCATCATATGATGGACCGATACCGGGAAGAAGACAGGGGGATTCAGATCATTGAACTGGGAGACTCCTTTCAGATGTGCACCAAAAAAGAATATTACGGGAATCTGATACGGATCGCCATGCAGCCTAAGAAACCATCCCTTACAGATGTAATGCTGGAAACCCTTTCCATTATTGCATACAAGCAGCCGATCACAAAGGCAGAGATCGAGAAGATCCGCGGTGTGAAAAGCGACCATGCAGTGAACAAGCTGGTGGAATATTCCCTTGTAAAGGAACTGGGGCGTCTGGATGCACCGGGAAGACCGATTTTGTTTGGTACAACAGAGGAATTTTTGCGTACCTTTGGTGTTCAGGGACTGGAAGAACTGCCTTCTCTTGACCCTGTAAAGCTGGAAGATTTTAAGGCAGAAGCAGAAGAGGAAGTACAGCTTCGGCTGGATGTGTAAAGGGAGATGAACAAATGCCAACCACATATGCACATGATCTGTTTGGAAAAATGGTTTACAGGCAGCTGCCTGCATCTTTGCAGCAGCTGATCCGGGAAAACGGAGAATTATACAGGATCGGTGTTCACGGGCCGGATATCCTGTTTTATTTTATGGTTACGCCGAATCCGGTAACAGCGAAAGGCATTTCCATGCACCGGCAGAAGGCTGCCGGTTTTTTTGAGGCAGGGATGAAAAAAGTAAGAGAGACAGACAGTCATGCACTGTTTGCATATATGATGGGGTTTGGCTGCCATTATCTTCTGGATTCTGTTTGCCATCCCTATGTGAATCAGGTGGATGACTCCGGAGCTCTGCGTCACAGCACCCTGGAAACAGAATTTGACAGATATCTGATGGAAAAAACAGGTAAAAATCCCTATGCATATTATCCTTCTTGCGGGATTGTACCTGATATCCGTTATGCAAAGGTGATCCATCAGGCGATTCCTCAGGTAAGCAGCAGTAATATTTGCATTTCCATGAAAATGATGAAATATTTTACAAATCTTATGGTCTGTGATGACGGAGGCAGGCGAAGAAAATGGATCGGGCGTATCTTAAGGCTGGGCGGAAAGAATTTCCAGGAGGATATGCTGGGACATTTTATGACTCCTGCACCTGTAAAGGAAAGTCAAATACCTGTGAGACAGCTGGAAGAATACTTCCGTAAGGCTTTGCTGGCAGCTCCCAAAGATCTGATGGAATTATACAGCCTGGCCCTTATGCCTGGCAGTCTGTCTGAACGATGGGATAAAACATATAACGGTTAAGGTATATTCAGGACATGCCTGCATATGATTATTATAAAATCAGGTATCTGGATCCGTGTATCCGGATATCAGGCTGCGGGGTGTCAGATGAAAGGAAACCTGAAAAAGACAGCAGTGCGCTGGTGCCTGCTGCTTCTTGTAACTGTTCATATTCCGGCATATGGAAAAAGCCAAGTTACGGAGGTTCAGGTGGATCCCGCTAATCTGGTGGATCTGGTAGAAAACAGTGAGCCGGGAGAGCCGGGAAGCCTCTATTCCCTGTCAGCCGTGCTGATGGATGGAGATTCCGGCAGGATCCTTTATCAGAAGGACGGAGAAGTACCAAGACCAAATGCAAGTACAACAAAGGTGCTTACCTGTATTCTGGCACTGGAAAACGGATCCGGAGATGATTATGTAAGTATTTCAAAAAATGCCGCTTCCGAGATCAGCCGGAGGTAAGGCTGAACCTGCGTGAAGGGGGAACAGTATTACCTGGAAGATCTTTTATATTCTCGGATGCTGAAAAGCCATAACTGATACGGCGGTGGGGGGTGCAGAGCATATCGGCGGCAGTGTGGAAGGCTTCGGCCGACATGATGAATGCAAAGGCAAAAGAGATCGGATGCAAGGATACTTATTTTATTACACCAAATGGTCTGGATGCTTCCGATGCAGGCGGAGTACATCATACCACGGCTGAAGATCTGGCCAGGATCATGAATTATGCTATTTCCAATCCGGTATTTCTTAAAATCACCCAGACAAGGGATTATTCTTTTTCAGATTTAAGCGGCAAAAGACATTTTTCCCTGCTGAGTAATGCAAATGCATTTCTTGATATGGAAGAAGGAGTGCTTTCGGGAAAAACAGGATTTACCGGCAATGCAGGATATTGTTACGTGTGTGCCTGTGAGAACCAGGAAAGGACATTTATCATTGCCCTTCTTGGATGCGGCTGGCCTGGTAATAAAAATTACAAATGGCAGGATGCAAAAAAGCTTCTGAAATACGGGGAAACCTGTTTCAGATATGAAAAATACTGGAAAGAGCTTAAGATCCCAAGGCTTTCTGTTGAAAACGGAACCACTGGGGGGCAGCAGGCCGGGAACAAAAAAAAGGCATGGATCCAGGGAAAACTAAAGGCTAAAGAAACAGAGAAAAAGAAAAAGAGTACTGGTTCGTACCGGCGAGAAGGTTAGCTGCAGGCTGAAGCTGGGAAAGGAGCTTCAGGTGCTCCTGTGCAAAAGGGACAGAAGATCGGAGAAGTGAGATACCTGCTTGGGGATGGGCAAACTTCCGGCTGCTTATCCCGTTGTTGCAGATAAGAATGTGGAACGGATCAGTTATTTCTGGTGTGTGGATCAGGTGTTTCATTTATTTTTTCATAGCTGAAACAAAAAAGAAAGAAGAAAAAGTATGGGAAAGGAGCTTTTGCCGAAAGATTCCCGAAAGGGAACTTTTTGCAAGGCTCTTTTTTGCTGTTTCAGTATAAAAAGACTTGAAAAAAAGGTTGAAAAATTGTACAATTACAATCGGCAGATTTTTTGGTTATACTTTTAAATTTTTATAAAACGGAGGGCAAATAAGAATGAGTAATGCAACACAAAGCTTAGCAGGCAAAAGAATTACTTCTTTGCTTGATGCAAACAGTTTTGTTGAGATCGGCCAAAGTGTGACAGCCAGAAGCACTGATTTCAACTTAGCTGAAAAAAAAGCACCTTCTGACGGAGTTATTACCGGATATGGTGTCATTGACGGGAATCTGGTTTATGTATACAGCCAGGATGTATCCGTATTAAACGGTACAGTTGGCGAGATGCATGCCAAGAAGATCACCAGACTTTATGACCTTGCCATGAAGACAGGCGCACCGGTGATCGGCCTGATCGACTGTGCAGGACTTCGTCTTCAGGAAGCTACTGATGCACTGGAGGCCTTTGGAGAGATCTACTTCGAGCAGACTCCGGCATCCGGAGTGATTCCTCAGGTTACAGGTATTTTCGGTACCTGCGGTGGAGGTATGGCTGTTGTTCCGGCACTCACCGATTTTACATTTATAGAGAGCAAAAAAGGAAAAATGTTTGTGAATTCCCCAAATGCACTGGCAGGCAATCACATTGACAAATGTGATACATCTGATGCTGCATTCCAGAGCAGTTGAGACAAGGATCCGATCGACGGAGTTGGCACCGAAGATGAGATCCTTGAGAAGATCCGTGAACTGATTTCATACCTGCCGTCTAACAATGAAGATTCTGATGCATATATGGAGTGCACAGACGATCTGAACCGTGTATGTGATGATATTGCTAACTGCACAGGAGATACAGCCATTGCACTTTCAAGGATCGCTGACAATGAGCAGTTCTTCGAGATCAAACCAGACTTCGGCAAAGATATTGCAGCAGGATTTATCCGCCTGAACGGAGCTACTGTAGGTGCTGTTGCCAACAGAAGCGAGATCTATGATGCACAGGACAACAAGTCCGAAGAGTTAGACGGAAGCCTTTCCGCAAAGAGCGCAAGAAAAGCAGCAGATTTTGTGAAATTCTGCGATGCTTTCCAGATCCCTGTACTGACCAATGTAACAGGCTTTAAAGCAGACAAATGCAACGAGAGAACTCTTGCAGCTTCCCTTGGACAGCTGGTACATGCTTTTGCAGATGCACCTGTACCCAAGGTTAATGTGATCATCGGCAAAGCATTCGGAAGTGCTTATACAGTGATGAACAGCAAAGCCCTTGGAGCAGATATGGTTTATGCATGGGAAGATGCACAGATCGGTATGATGGACGCATCCCTGGCAGCCAAGATCATGTATGCAGGTGCAGATGCTGCTACATTGAATGAGAAGGCAGCTCAGTACAAAGAACTTCAGTCCAGCGTTGAGTCTGCTGCACAGAGAGGATATGTAGATACCATTATCAGCCCTGCAGACACAAGAAAATATGTGATTGGTGCATTTGAGATGCTTTTCACAAAGAGAAGCACGTCCGTCCAAGAAACACACAACGGTCTAAGTGAGGTGGAGCATATGAAAGGTATTTTTAAGAAGGTATCCTGCTTCTGCGCTTCGATCTTATGTGCGGCAGCCCTTGTACTGGGTACAGCCGGAGCTGTATGGGCAGATGTGGATGATACGCTGAAGCAGCAGATGATCACAACTGCAGAAGGCCTGACCCAGACCATTGTCCAGCTGACAGATGATCAGGTAGAGGCTTATTCCAAGTCCAGTGACAGCTTTACTACCAGTGCTATGACAGCATGGGCTGGTGCAAAGGATGAGCTTGGAACCATGAAAGAGGATCAGAAGGATGCCGGAGAGACAGATTTCTCTGAGGCAAATGGTGAGTATACCATTACTGTTCCTGTAGCATTTGAGAAATCAGATGCAAAGTTTGTATATGTGTTTGATGAGTCTGGTGCTCCTACATCTGTAAATGTGGACATCCAGTATTCAATGAGTGATACACTGAAAAGAGCTGCAATGAATACAGTGATGGGTCTTGCTACCGTATTCGCTGTTCTGTTTTTCCTGATGTTTGTGATCTGGCTGTTCCGTTTTATTCCCAATGGCAGCAAGAAGAAAACAGAAGCACCGGCTCAGGCTCCTGCACCGGCACCAGTAGCAGCACCTGTTGTTGAAGAAACAGCAGATGACGGTGAACTGGTTGCAGTGATCGCAGCTGCTATTGCAGCAGCAGAGGGCACCAGCACAGATAGTTTTGTTGTACGTTCTATCCGCAAAGTGAATCGTAAGAAATGGTAAATAACAGGAGGATTTCAAAATGAAAAATTATACAATCACAGTTAATGGAACTGCATATGATGTAACCGTAGAAGAGAATGGAAGTGCAGCACCGGCAGCAGCTCCAAGAGCAGCAGCACCGGCACCGAAGGCAGCTCCTGCACCAAAGGCAGCACCGGCACCGAAAGCAGCAGCTGCAGGCGCAGGTTCCGTAAAGGTAGCAGCACAGGTTCCTGGAAAAGTATTAAAGATCGTTGCATCTGTAGGACAGGCTGTTAAATCCGGTGACAGCATTGTGATCGTTGAGTCCATGAAGATGGAGATTCCGGTAGTAGCTCCACAGGACGGAACTGTTGCAAGTATTGATGTGGCAGAAGGTGCCTCTGTTGAAAATGGAGATACCCTTGCAACATTAAACTAAGTCGGGAGGTATTCAGATGTCTTATGTAACAGATACTTTGTCCAACCTGCTTCACCAGACAGCATTTTTTAATCTGACATGGGGCAATTACCTGATGATCGTGGTTGCATGCGTATTCCTTTATCTGGCTATTGCAAAGGGA
>NZ_JAYFUY010000028.1:0-38482 GCF_059933065.1 Blautia sp. HA3515
CTGTCTTCAGATCCAATCCATGCGTTACAGCAGAAAGTTTACTTATACAGTGGATGTACCTGAGGAATACAAGGATTTTTACACCCTGAAGCTGATCCTGCAGCCACTGGTCGAAAACAGTATTTATCATGGGATGAGTGCGGAACATGGCAGCATCCATATTCATGTATCTCTGATCATGGGGAAGGATACTCTTACATTCCGAGTAGAAGATACAGGACAGGGGATGTCCGAAGAGCAGTTGGAAAGACTGCGTGAAAGTATTCAGGTGCAGGCAAAAAGGGAAGAAGATGTATCTTGCTTGTTACAGAAAAAGAGGGAGGTTATGGACTGCAGAATGTTAACAGAGAGAATTAAGATTTATTTTGGAACCCAGTATGGACTGAGTATCGAATCCAAGCAGGGAGAAGGAACAACTGTTAATGTGGTTATTCCCAAAATACAGGAATACGAAAGCTGAAAAATGGGAGGAAACAGCATGTATAAAGCGATTTTATGTGATGATGATGAGATTATTGCACAGGGATCGAATCATTTTATTCCTTGGGAAAAACTGGGGATTTATATGTGTGGATTCTGTTATGACGGACTACGGGCAAAGGAAATGGTGGACCAGTTCCAGCCAGATATTATTGTATGTGATGTGTGTATGCCTTATATGACCGGACTGGAACTGACCAGATATGCAAGGGAGAAAAATTTGAATACCCGTGTGATTGTGATCAGTGGGTATGATGATTTTAAATATGCACAGGACAGCAATAAAAGCAGGGGCATCTGACTATATTTTAAAGCCTGTGGATGAGCAGGAACTGATCACAGAGTTGAAAAAAGTAGTAAATGAACTGGACAGTCTGAAAGAGCAGCAGAATATTACTGATCAGAGAGACAGGTATTTTCAGGAAAACCAGATGGAGTGCCTGATTTATGAAGGTCTGCATACTTTTATGGAACGCTTTGGGACAGAAAGCTATGAAAAGATTCAGGATACATCCTGTGGTGTGCTGATTGCAAGTATCGATAATTATGAATATCTGGCTTTTCATTTGGCTGAGGAAGAACAGAAAAAAATCAATGAGATTTTTTATAAATGTATGAGAAAATATGGGGAAAATGTAACGGCCTTTGAAAAAAGACTGGGTATGACTGGCTGTTATGTGCTGGGGGAAACAGCTGCAGATGTGCGTACAGTGCGTAATAATTATATTGCAGATGTTAGGGGAGCCTTTAAGAGAAAAGCTTCCAGGATCAATCAGTGACCATAGCCTGCAGCAATATCTATACCAGTATTTCCAGCCTGTCAAAGGCCTATCATGAAGCCCAGGCAGCCCTGCAGGAGCGTTTTGTATATCCTGCAGGCTCCAATATTTTCTATAAGAAGATCGCACATAAGCCCAAGGAGGGGGAAGACAGGGAGTTTGATTCTGTGCTGAATGTAAACGAGATGGTGTCCATGATCAAGCAGGGAAACAGGGATAGGGTAAACCTGATGCTGGATGAAATGCAGACACAGCTTTTGGAAATCGGCGGAAAATCCTATCTGTATATGAAGATCATTACAGGAAATATTTTTGCAAAGCTGTTTAGTGAATTGTATGAATTGGAGATCAGCGAGACAGATCTGGGAATTAATTCCCTGGAGGAATACCAGAAGATTGCTTCCTTGCAAAGTATGGAGGCAGCTATCGATCATCTAAGAAAAACCATTACTTGTGTAGTTGACGCAATGGAAAAAAATAACAACCATAAGTATTACAAATTAATTGCACTGGCAGAAAATTATATTGAGAATCATTATATGGAGAAAGAACTTTCTATGGACAGTGTGGCTAAGCACGTGCATATGAGTACCAGTTATTTCAGTGTGATATTCAAAAATGAAAAAGGGGTTTCATTTACAGATTACCTGATCCAGATTCGTATTGCAAAGGCAAAGGAATTGATGCGTCATACAGATCTTCGGGCATATGAGATTGCAATGAAGGTAGGGTATGATACTGCTGCATATTTCAGTACTGCCTTTAAAAAAGTTACAGGATATTCTCCTTCAGAATATAAAAAACTTGTAACAGAGTTACGATGATTTTGAATGAAATCAAATGATTTTGAAAGGATTGAAAATCAAAGTTCATGTACTTTTTTTAGTACAAATGCTATCTTAGATACAGACATAAAACTGATGATCAAGGGCAAAACAAAAACTATTAAAACCACAGGAGGGAACAAAATGAATGCAAAAAAGGTAGTATGTCTGGTATCTGCAGCAGCAATGGCAATGGGGTTAGCCGGCGGTACAACAGCAGTTTATGCCGATGAAAAAGAGGGATACAAAATCGCATTTGTAAATTGCAGTCTGAATGAGACCTGGCGTGTACAGATGGTTGCAGAATTTGAGCAGGCAGCTGACGAGCTAAAGGAGCAGGGTGTTATATCTGAGTATTATGAGACAAATGCAGATAACGATGCATCTAAACAGGTAAGTGATATGCGGGATATGATTGCGAAGGGCGTGGATGGTATCCTGATCGCAACCGTTAATCCTACTGCGGCCAATGGAGTTATCAAAGAAGCCATGGATGCAGGCATTAAGGTTGTAAATTACAATTCACTGGCAGATACAGATAATTTAACTGCAAAAGTTTATCAGTCAGATAAAGATTTTGGTCGGATCGGAGCGGAATTTATCGTAGATAAGATTGATGGAAAAGGAAAAATCATTGTTCTTAATGGAACAGCAGGTAATTCCGTATCTAACGACCGTTGGCAGGGTGCTGAAGAAGTATTCTTCCAGTATCCGGATATTGAAATCGTAGGTGAAGCATACGGAGAATGGGATTATGCAAAGGGAAAAGCTGCAACAGAAAGTCTCTCTTTCTGCAAATCCTGAAATTGATGCAGTATGGTCACAGGGCGGTGCTATGACACAGGGTGCTGTAGACGCATTTTGTAGCAGCCGGAAGAAAAGCTTGTTCCTATGTCAGGAGAGGCTGGAAACGGTTATATCAAAACATGGATCCAGTATCTGGGAACAGATGATTTTGACAGCGTAGCACCTAACTATACGGCAACCATCAGTGTTACAGCACTGAATACATTGATCGATGCATTGGATGGCAAGGATGTTGAATTTGATCAGTGCCTTGGAAATGAGCACCAATTACATCTGACGATATTAATGATCTGTACAGAGATGACCTTCCGGATTCCTTCTGGTGTGATACACAGCTTACTGAAGAGAATCTGCAAAAATTATTTTCTGAATAACACAGATTAACAGCAGATAAAGAGGCTGCCGCTTTAGCTGAAAAGTTCAAGGCGGCAGCCTTTTTACAAGATTTTGGAAGGGAGAATATCATGGCAGAATGCGTTTTGAAAATGGAACACATTACAAAAACCTTTTCCGGAGTAACAGCCTTAGATGATGTACAATTTGAATGTGAAAAAGGGAAGGTGCACATTCTTGCAGGGGAAAACGGAGCTGGAAAAAGTACGATTTTAAAAATATTGGCTGGTATTTACAAACCAGATGATGGAACGATCACCCTTAATGGAAAGAAAGTAGAGTTTGGAAGTCCGAAGGAGGCACAGGAATCCGGAATCGCCATGGTTTTCCAGGAGCTGACCCTTATTAATGAGCTTACGATTTTTGAAAATGTTTTTCTTAGCAGGGAACAGAAAAAAACAGGATTGATTGACAAGAAAAAACAACTGAAAAAACTGAATAACTGTATGATGGAATATGGGATCAACATGGATCCGTCTACAATTGTAGACCGGCTTTCAGTGGGGCAGAAGCAGATGGTTGAAATCTTGAAAATTCTTGTAAGAAATCCGGACATTATCATTCTGGATGAGCCTACTTCTGCACTAGCAACACATGAAGTAAACACACTTTTTTCCATAATGAGAAAGCTTACAAAAGCAGGAAAAAGCCTGATTTTTATAAGCCATAGAATGGGTGAAATGTTTGAGGTGGGAGATAAACTGACTGTATTTAAGGATGGAAAATATGTGGCTTCCTGTGATATGAAGGACATTACAATGGATGATTTGATCCGTATGATGGTAGGTCGTACATTACAGAATATCTTTCCACCGCATCCGGAAAAAACTGAAGAAGGTGAAGTGATTTTTGAACTGAAAAATTACACCTTTACCCCTGATGGACAACCTATCAATATAGAAATCCATAAAAATGAGATTATTGGAATCGCAGGTCTTCAGGGACATGGGCAAACAGAATTTATTAATTCTATTGCAGGTATGCACCATGTTTATAGTGGTGAATCCATACTGAAAGGACAAAAAAAACATATCCGAAATAGTAAAACAGCAGTGAAGAATGGAATCGCACTGGTTCCAAGTGACCGTAAACAGGAAGGCTTGCTGCTTGATCAGAGCATCCGCAGCAATATTGCACTGGCAAGTATTGATAAACGTAAAAAACTGGGATTTTTGATTGATAAAAAGGCAGAAAAGAAGCTGGTATCCGGTTATAAAGAAAAACTGAACATCAAAATGAGTCATATGGAACAGGATGCCATGGAGCTTTCAGGAGGAAACCAGCAAAAGGTGGTACTTGCAAAAGAACTGGCAATCCATCCACAGGTTATTCTTTTTGATGAGCCTACCAAAGGGATTGATGTGGAAAGCAAAAGAGAATTTTATTATATTATGCGTGATCTGGCCAGTGAAGGAACAGCAGTGATCATGTATTCGACCGACCTTATGGAAGTGATCGGAATGAGTGACAAGGTGCTGGTTATGTATGAAAATAATGTTTGTGCACAGCTAACTGGTGATCGGATCAATGAAGAAGAAATTATGCGTTTTGCAATGGGACTTGGCACAAAGGAAGGTGGTGAAGGCAATGAATGAGCAGGAAACAAAGGGAATCCGGCTTCGTGGAGCGGATTTTAAATATCGGTATTTTCATCAGTGTTTTATTTGGGTGTTTTTGATCGCAGTGATTGTGATCATGAGTTTTGCAAATGAAAATTTTGCTACCCCGTATAATTTCCTGAACCTTTTTGAAAGCTCTGTTACTTTACTGGCTGTTTCCATGGGACAGCTGCTGGTTATTCTGACCGGCGGTATCGACTTGTCGATTTCAGGATTGGTGAGCATGGCCAACTGTATCAGCATTGCCATCATGACAAAATATCCTTCCGGCGGCGGACTGGTTCTTGCCTTGGCTGCAACTATTGCAGCTTGTATGCTGGGCGGTGCATTAAATGGCTTTTGCGTAGCAAGGCTTCGCCTTCCGGCAATCATAGTTACCATTGCAACATGTTCTATCTTTAACGGAATCGCACTTCTGGCTATGGAGATTCCAGGAGGTTCTGTAAATTATGCATTTGCAGATTTTATCAATTATAAGATCGGAGGTTTTCCGGTATCCTTTTTCCTGATAGTGCTCATGGTGATCATCACCACGATTTTTACAAATATGACATCTATGGGAAAGGCAATACGGGCAGTTGGAGGTAATGAAAGTGCAGCCTTTGGTTCCGGTGTAAATGTAAAGAAAACAAAGTTTATGGCCTATCTTCTCAGTGGTTTTTACTGTGCACTTGGAGGCATTTATTTGGGCGTCCGCATGTATTCCGCAGACCCGAATATTGGTTCTAACTATGCAGTATATTCCATTACCGCAACCGTTGTTGGCGGTACATTGATGACTGGAGCTGTAGGAGAAACTGTAGGAACTGTTGCCGGAGTATTTATTATTTACCTGATTAACAATGCTCTGAATCTTCTGGGCGTGAATAATTATTATCAGTTTGCATGTCAGGGAACCGTTCTGATTCTGGCACTGATGATCGGATGTCTGGAATCCAGACGCCGTAAATAAACCGGATAGGAGGAAATAACGATGAATTCACGTACACTGACAGCACCAGGGAAAAAAATAAGTGAAAATCTGAATAAATATATGGTATATATCCTGCTTGTGGTCATGCTGCTCCTGGCACAGTTGTATTCTCCAGGGTATCTGGAAGGAAGCCATATGCTGGGGGTTATACGTCTGGCAGCCTTTATGGGAATGGCAGCCATTTCCCAGACGATTGCAATCTTAAGTGGAGGTATTGACTTATCCATACCCACAACGATTTCCTTTTCCTATATTCTGGCAGCACAGCTGATGATGGGAAAAGATGAAAATATAGGAAAAGCTCTGATCGGAGTATTGATTCTTGGTCTTATCATCGGCATTATCAACGGCGCAGGGGTATGCCTTATGAATATCCCACCTTTTATTATGACTCTTGGAGTAAGTACTATTACCAAAGGTGCATATATGATTTATACAAAGGGAACACCGAAAGGCCGGACAGCACCATTGATCAGTACCATCAGTAACCGGAATTTTATGGGAGTAGTTCCTTATATAGTGATTGTCTGGGTGATTTTTGCAGTAATTGCAATGGTTACTCTGCATAAAACACCCTATGGCAGAAGAATCTATTCTGTTGGAAGTAATGCGAAAGCAACCCAGTTTTCAGGAACAAATACGCATGGCATTATTTTCAGTGTATATATTGTTTCTGCTGTGGTAGCTGCACTGACAGGCTTTTTCCTGATCGGTTATACAGGAGAAAGCTACCTGAATGCAGGTGCAAATTATGATACGCAGGTGATTGCAGCCGTTATTATCGGAGGAACATCTATCACAGGTGGTAAAGGAAGCTATCTTGGCTCTGCTGCAGGTGCCCTGATCATGACGGTATTTACTGATTTCCTGCAAATTGTAAAAGTAGCAGAAGGCTTTCGGATTATCGGGCAGGGAGCCATGATCCTGATTCTGATCGCCCTGTATGCAAGAGAAAAACAGGTAAGAGTGTAAAGGAGGATGTATATGAAATTAATAGATATTACAAGAAATTTAAGCGAAGCTCCTGTCTATCCTGGTTCCTTTAAGACGGAAGTAACAAGAGTGAATAAGATCAGTGAAGGATATGACAGTAATTTCAGCCATATCCGGACAAATACTCAGTGCAGGCACGCATGTGGATGCCACCTGTCATTTTGTAGATGGTGGATCAAGTGTGGAACAGATGCCTTTGGAATTGTATTACGGTTCCTGCCGGGTGCTTACCTTTCCGGAAAAATCCATTTTGAAAAAAGAAGATCTGGAAGGAAAGCTGGATGGGATAAAGAAAATAGCTATTCACGGGAAAGGCTTTACCTATATGGATGCAACCGCTGCCCAGTATCTAATTGATTGTGGAATCACAACCATTCTTACAGATGCATGGAGCGTAGCACCACTGGATAATGAAAAACAGATTCATTCTATGATACTGGCAGCAGGAATCGCCATTGTGGAGAATGTGATTCTTGACCATGTGGAAGATGGAGATTATTGTTTGATGGCATTTCCGGCAAAATTTGACGGATGCGATGGAGCACCTGTACGGGCAGTGCTGATGGAAGAACAGGAGGTTTGAAAATATGAATACAGTATTAGAACAGATAGAGAAAATTGGAATTGTACCGGTTGTTGTGTTAGAAAATGAAGAGGATGCAGTACCTCTTGCTAAAGCGTTGTGTGAAGGCGGTCTTCCCTGTGCAGAGGTGACTTTCCGTACAGAAGCAGCAGAAGCATCCATTCGTGCCATTTCAAAGGCATTCCCTGATATGCTGGTAGGTGCAGGTACTGTGCTGACTGTGGAACAGGTACAGAAGGCAGTAGATGCAGGAGCAAGATTTATTGTAAGTCCAGGATTAAATCCAGAAGTAGTGAAATACTGTGTGGACAGGCAGATCCCTGTAACCCCGGGAACCTGTAATCCAAGCGATATTGAAGCAGCCATTGATCTTGGCCTGGATGTGGTAAAGTTTTTCCAGGCAGAAGCAGCCGGAGGTCTGGCCATGATCAAAGCAGTGGCAGCACCTTATACAAAGATGAAATTTATGCCTACCGGAGGAATCAATGCAGGAAACCTGAACCAGTATCTTGCATTTCCAAAGATCCTTGCCTGTGGCGGCAGTTGGATGGTAAGCAAAGACCTTGTAAAAGCAGGCAATTTTGACAAGATCCGTGATCTGACAAGGGAAGCGGTGATGACCATGCTGGGCTTTGAACTGAAGCATGTAGGCGTAAACTGTAAGGATGAAGCAGAGGCAGAAGAAGTGGCAGGTGCATTTGAAAGCCTGTTTGGCTTTGCAAAGAAAAAAGGAAACAGTTCTGTTTTTGCAGGCGCAGCCCTGGAAGCCATGAAATCTCCTTATCTTGGGGAAAAAGGACACATTGCCATCGGTACCAAGACAGTGTGAAGCGTGCCATCCATTATCTGGAAGGACAGGGGTATGAATTTGATTACAGCACAGCAAAGTATAAAGGAGATCAGATAAGTGCCATTTATCTTAAAAAAGAAGTAGGCGGATTTGCGGTACATCTGGTTCAGAAGGCGTAATCCTTCCAAAAGTGGAGAAAAAAATGGAAAATCAATTTGATGTGCTGGCACTGGGAGAGATCCTTCTCAGATTATCGCCTCCTGGAAATGAACGGATTGTACGCAGCAGTACCTTTGAAAAAAGAATGGGCGGTGCAGAACTGAATGTAGTTTCCGGAATTTCCCTTCTTGGTCTTCGGACAGGGATCATTTCCAGGATCCCTGCCCATACAGTGGGAATGTTTGCCAGAAATGAAGTAAGGTACAGTAAGGTCAGTGACGATTACCTGATCTATGACCGGGATCCGGATGCACGCCTTGGAGTTTATTATTATGAAAACGGAGCCTATCCAAGAAAACCTGGGGTAGTATATGACCGGAAAAACACTTCGATAAATAAGATCTTTCCGGAAGATTTTCCGGATGAGATTTATGAAAACTGCAGATGTTTCCATACTTCCGGTATTACCACTGCCCTTGGGGAGAATTGCAGGCGGACAGCCGTTTATATGATGAAACGGTTTAAGCAAAAGGGTGCCATGATTTCCTTTGATGTGAATTACAGAGCCAATCTGTGGAGTGGGGAAGAAGCCAGAAAATGTGTGGAAGAGCTGCTTCCTTATGTGGATATCTTTTTCTGCTCCGAGGATACTGCAAGGCTTACTTTTCATAAAGAAGGAACTGCCCAGGAAATGATGAAGGAATTTGCCGCAGAATACGATCTGTCTGTGGTTGCTTCAACAAGGCGTATCGTTCACAGCCCACGGCGCCATACCTTTGGTTCTGTTTTATATAATAAGAAAGAAGACAGATTCTATACAGATGATCCTTATGAGAATATCGAGGTGATTGACCGGATCGGAAGCGGGGATGCCTATGTATCCGGAGTGCTGTACGGACTTTTGTGTGAAGGTGGTAGCTGCGAAAAGGCACTGCGTTTCGGAAATGCCAGCGGTGCGGCAAAGAATACCATTCCAGGAGATGTGACTTCCCTAAATCTGAAAGAAATCGAAAATATTATAAAAGAGCATGAAAATCAGGAATTTCACACAGAGATGGAGCGGTAAACGTGCATAGCATGAAATAATTTACAGGTACCATAGCCCAGGAGCTCTGGTGACTGGTATCATGTTAGAAAAGATTTTATGAAAATGACCGGCAGGTGTAAACACATCTGACCGGTCATTTCCTGATCTTACAGGAAATCCCAAATCTCCCTGCAATTTTCAGTGAATGATAACGCTTCGTCTGGAGCTGTTGTAGGTATATACCTGTCCGCCAAGTGCCTTTATATTTTGAAGATTACGGGCTACTGCAGGATAAGTCCGGAGAAAAGCAGGAGCATCCACAAAAGTGATATCAGCACCGATATATTTATAGAAGGAATAACGACCTGTATTATTGCCGTGGTGCGGCGCCTGCAGATAGGTGGATTTTAATTGCTTCTTATATGTATTGATCAGCCGTCTGCCTACCTTTGTGAGAATATCTCCTGTGAATAGCATGCTGGTTTTTCTGCCGGATATTTTAAATACCAGGGAGGAACCGTTACAGATGTCTTTGGTAGTATTGGTCAGGGTGCTGCTGTAGCCGTTGAAAAACTGGAATTTCAGTCCAGAAAAACGGAAGCTGTCACCAGCTCCTTTCCAGTGGATCTTGGAGGTGCCGGACATTAATTTCATAAACTGCTGAAACACAGGATATTCATCCCAGCTGTGTTTATATTTATGGTAGCGACTGTCATTGATCTTAGGAGCGATCACTTTTCGGATCCGGATATCTCCCAGGAGAAGAAAAGATTTTGATAAAAGCACCGGCATGATCCGGATGTGGGTGAGTGATGATCCACAGATCAACTTTGCTGCCCAGACTTTGGATGGTCTTACGGACAAAGGCTTCCTGATCTGCCCAGCCGCCATCAATCACGATTAGTCGGCCATTACTGCCTTTGATGGTGTAGAACATGGACTGCTTTCCGGCATGGTCATCGCCGTACTGTGTAACACGCCAGGAAACAGATGCAATGCCGGCAGAACACGGAACAGCAGGAGAAAGGAATAAGGCCAGCAAAAGGATCAGAAATCCGGCAGCTAGTCCTGCAAAGCGGGTCAGATGTTTATTATAATTCTTTTTTAAATCCATTGAGATGTTTTCCTTTGCTATTATTATGTAATTGTATTATAAGCCGCTTGTGCCTATTTCTCAATCAGGAGTTTGGCTGTATTTTTACAGAAAAAACATCACCAAATTTTCACACAAATTTTTTGTAAAAAATATTGACAAACTTTTACAACAGGTGTATCTTAAGACCATAGATGTTAGCACTCCATTATGTTGAGTGCTAACAAAGCAGATGGGAAAGGAGCAAACATTCATGGATGACGTATTAGATGAGCGCAAAAAGAAAATACTGAAAGCAATCATCAAAACATACATGGAAACAGGTGAGCCGGTAGGTTCCAGAACAATTTCCAAATATCCAGATCTGAATGTAAGTTCAGCAACCATCCGGAATGAGATGTCAGACCTGACCGATATGGGATATATCGTTCAGCCTCATACATCTGCAGGAAGGATCCCATCTGATAAAGGTTACCGTCTCTATGTAGATGAACTGACCAGGGAAAAGGAATCAGAGATCGCAGAGATCCGTGAGATGATGATAGAGAACACGGATAAGATGGATAAGGTATTAAAGAAGGTTGCCAAGGTTTTGGCAGCCAATACTAATTATGCCACTATGATCACGGTTCCACAGTACAGCGGAAGCAGGTTGAAATTCATTCAGCTTTCCAGAGTCAGTGAACACCAGCTGATCGCAGTTGTTGTTTGTGAAGGCAATGTGATCCGCAATCAGATCATTGATCTGGACGAAGAGATGGATGACCAGACTATTCTGAAATTAAACCTTCTTCTGAATACCAACCTGAACGGAGTTCCTATCCAGGATATCAATCTTGGTATGATCGCCAGACTGAAGGAGCAGGCAGGAACCCACAGTGGTGTGGTAGCTACCGTATTAGATGCAGTGGCAGCCACCATTCAGGTGGATGAGGAAGATCTGGAAGTATATACATCAGGAACCACCAATATTTTTAAATATCCGGAACTGGCTGACAAGTCCAGAGCAAGCGAGCTGATCTCCACTTTCGAGGATAAGAAGGAATTGGCAGATATGGTTCGTGAGAGTATGGGTGATCAGGAAAGCACAGGTGTTCAGGTGTACATCGGTGATGAGGTTCCCATCCAGACCATGAAGGATTGCAGTGTTGTAACTGCCACTTATGAGCTGGGTAATGGGATGCATGGGACCATCGGTATCATCGGACCTAAGCGTATGGATTATGAGAATGTTGTGGACAGCTTGAAGAAGCTTAAGGTTCATCTTGATGAAGCAGTAAATAAGAAAACATAGAAAGGCGGTTGACAGCGTGTCAGATATAAAGAAAGAAACCGAAGCTACAGAAGAAACAGTTGAGATTCCGGTGACTGACGGCAGCGAAGAAGAGACAGCAGCTGAGGCTGAGGATACAGAGAAAGAATCTTCCCAAGAAGAGGATAAAGAAGTTCCAGAGGCTGAAGCATCAGAAGAACCAGAAAAAAAAGATGCCAAACCGGAAGAAAAGACAAAGACTTCTTTCTTCGGAAAAAAGAAAAAAGATAAATTTGAACAGCAGGTGGAAGAGCTTACCGATCGTTTAAAGAGAAACATGGCTGAGTTTGATAATTTCCGTAAAAGAACGGAAAAAGAAAAAGCCAGCATGTATGTGATCGGGGCAAGAGATATTGTTGAAAAGATCCTGCCGGTTGTGGATAATTTTGAAAGAGGACTTGCACAGGCTCCAGAGGGAGATGCTTTTGCAGACGGCATGAAGATGATCTACAAACAGTTGATGACCGCTCTTGATGAGATGGGTGTTAAGGAGATCGAGGCCAAAGGCAAAGAGTTTGATCCGAACCTCCATAATGCAGTGATGCATGTAGAGGATGAAAATGCAGGTACTAATGAAGTAGTAGAAGTATTCCAGAAGGGATATACCTATAAAGATTTTGTTGTAAGACACAGTATGGTTAAAGTTGCAAATTGATCAGGAGGGAATTATCATGAGTAAGATTATTGGTATTGATTTAGGTACTACAAACAGTTGTGTAGCAGTTATGGAAGGTGGAAAACCTACCGTTATTGCAAATACAGAAGGATCCAGAACAACACCGTCTGTTGTTGCATTTACAAAGACAGGTGAGCGTCTGGTAGGTGAGCCTGCAAAACGTCAGGCTGTAACAAATGCAGAGAAGACAATCTCATCTATCAAGAGAGAGATGGGTACAGATTATCGTGTAAATATTGAGGGCAAGAAGTATTCTCCACAGGAGATTTCCGCTATGATCCTTCAGAAGCTGAAAAAAGATGCAGAAGGATACTTAGGCGAGCCTGTAACAGAGGCAGTGATCACAGTTCCTGCATATTTCAATGATGCACAGCGTCAGGCTACCAAGGATGCAGGTAAGATCGCAGGTCTTGATGTAAAACGTATCATTAACGAGCCTACAGCAGCAGCTCTTGCTTATGGTCTTGACAATGAAAAAGAGCAGAAGATCATGGTATATGACCTTGGCGGTGGTACATTCGATGTTTCTATCATTGAGATCGGTGATGGCGTTATCGAGGTTCTTTCCACAGCAGGTAACAACCGTCTTGGTGGTGATGACTTCGACCAGAGGATCACAGACTATATGCTTTCCGAGTTCAAGAAGAACGAGGGTGTTGATTTAAGCAACGATAAAATGGCACTCCAGAGACTGAAAGAAGCAGCTGAGAAAGCAAAGAAAGAGCTTTCTTCTGCAACAACAACCAATATCAACCTGCCGTTCATCACAGCTACAGCAGAAGGCCCGAAGCATTTCGATATGAACCTTACAAGAGCTAAATTCGATGAGCTGACACATGATCTGGTTGAGAAGACCGCTGAGCCGGTTCGCCGTGCACTTTCAGATGCAGGCCTTACAGCATCTGAGCTTGGTCAGGTACTTCTGGTTGGTGGATCTACACGTATTCCTGCTGTTCAGGATAAGGTTCGTCAGCTGACTGGCAAGGAGCCAAGCAAATCCCTTAACCCGGATGAGTGTGTTGCACTTGGTGCTTCCGTACAGGGTGGTAAGCTTGCAGGAGAGGCAGGCGCAGGTGATATCCTTCTTCTGGATGTTACTCCGCTGTCACTTTCTATCGAAACAATGGGTGGTATCGCTACAAGGCTGATCGAGAGAAATACAACCATTCCTACAAAGAAGAGCCAGATCTTCTCTACAGCAGCAGATAATCAGACTGCCGTAGACATTAACGTAGTACAGGGTGAGCGTCAGTTTGCAAAAGACAACAAATCCCTTGGACAGTTCCGTTTGGATGGTATTCCGCCAGCACGTCGTGGTGTTCCGCAGATCGAGGTTACATTTGATATTGATGCCAATGGTATCGTAAATGTATCTGCAAAAGATCTTGGTACAGGCAAAGAGCAGCACATTACCATTACAGCAGGATCTAATATGTCCGAGTCCGATATCGACAAGGCAGTAAAAGAAGCTGCTGAGTTTGAAGCACAGGATAAGAAACGTAAAGAAGCAATCGACACCAAGAACAATGCAGATTCCATGGTATTCCAGGTTGAGAATGCCCTGAAAGAAGCAGGAGATAAGATTGATGCCAATGATAAGGCAGCAGTTGAGTCTGATCTGAATGCACTGAAAGATATCCTTGCAAAATGCACAAATCCTGATGAAGTTACAGATTCTCAGGTAGCTGATATCAAAGCTGCACAGGAGAAGATGATGGAAAGCGCTCAGAAGCTTTTTGCAAAGATGTATGAGGCACAGAATCCACAGGGTGGAGCTGCAGGAGCAGGCCCGGATATGGGAGGCGCATCCCAGGGCGGAGCTGCAGGCAGCAATGAAGCCGGATATGGTGATGATGTAGTTGACGCTGACTACAAAGAGGTGTAAAATAGCAGCTGTCTGTTTTTAATAGCACAGACGGCAGCATAAATAAAGTGACTGTTATGACGGCTGCTGCTTTGAAATAGAAGCGGCAGCCGATGTTAAGGTTCTAAATAATTTATATTAGGGAAAAGAGACTATGGCTGATAAAAGAGATTACTACGAGGTTCTTGGTGTTGACAGGAATGCGGATGATGCAGCACTGAAAAAAGCATATCGACAGTTAGCCAAGAAGTATCATCCGGATGTGAACCCGGGAGATAAAGAAGCTGAAGCAAAATTTAAAGAAGCCACAGAAGCCTACAGCGTGCTAAGTGACCCTGCGAAAAGAAAGCAGTATGATCAGTTCGGGCATGCAGCCTTTGAAAATGGCGGCGGCGGTGGTGCCGGTGGCTTTGGCGGATTTGATTTCTCAGGTTCAGACATGGGAGATATTTTCGGGGACATATTTGGCGATCTGTTTGGAGGCGGAAGCAGGAGAAGACCGAATAACGGGCCTACAAAGGGTGCCGATCTCCGTGCAAGAGTCAATATTACATTTGAGGAAGCTGTTTTCGGATGTGATAAGGAGCTGGAGATCACATTTAAAAGATGAATGCACTACCTGCCATGGTACAGGAGCCAAAACCGGGTACATCTCCGGTTACCTGTCCAAGATGTAACGGGGAAGGTCAGAATCGTCTATACCCAGCAGTCCATGTTTGGCATGGTGCGTAATGTACAGACCTGTCCGGACTGCCATGGAACCGGAAAGATCATTAAAGAAAAATGTTCCGCTTGTCGGGGTACCGGCTATACTTCCAGCAGGAAGAAGATCCAGGTGTCCGTACCGGCAGGTATTGACAATGGACAGAGCATCCGCATCCGTGAGAAGGGTGAGCCAGGAGTAAACGGAGGACCAAGAGGAGATCTTCTTGTTGAAGTAAACGTGGCTCGTCATCCTATTTTCCAGAGACAGGATATGAATATTTTTTCCACAGCTCCTATTACTTATGTTCAGGCAGCACTGGGTGGAGATGTGAAGATCAGTACTGTGGACGGAGATGTGGTATATACAGTGAAGCCCGGCACACAGACAGATACAAGGATCCGCCTGAAAGGCAAAGGGGTTCCTTCCCTGCGGAATAAGAATATACGTGGTGACCATTATGTTACTCTGGTTGTTCAGGTTCCTACAGGGCTGAATGAAGAAGCCAAAGAAGCCCTTCGCAGATTTGATGAAGCTTGTGGCAACCGTCCTGCTGAAGCAAAGGGGGATGGCTCTGAAAAAGAAGAAAAAAAGCTTCATGGACAAGAGTAAAAGAGACTTTTGAAGAGTAAAACAAAGGTTTGATGGTGAGAAATACGAGAAAAGAGGGATTCACCTCTTTTCTTTTTTTGTGTCTTATTGTATATTAAGGGTTAGACCTAATATAGAAAAGGAGTAGTCGGCTTTGAAAGAAAAAGCAAAATGGAAAGAATTTCTTGATAAATATGTACCCAGATGGGCATTGATCCCGCTTCTGACTATCCTGGCAGCTAATTGCCTGATCTACTGGGGAAGTGATCTTCTTACTGCAAACAGGCATCATTTTGACTTTACCATGGGATTTGACCGGGCTGTCCTCTGGTTCCGTCATTTGTGTGGTTTTATATCCTGGCATTCCCTTTCTGGGCGATTGGATATCTTCTGTCTGCAAGAAGGGGGAAAGAAACATTTTACAGATTTGTGGCCACAGACCTGACCATTCATCTGACCTGCTTTATTTTATTCCTTGTAATCCCTACTACCAATATCCGGCCGGAGCTGACAGATGGCACCATTTCTGAAAGGATCCTGGGTATTGTGTATGCTATGGATGGAGGTGTGCATCCATCTAATCTTTTTCCTTCGATCCATTGTTATGTAAGCTGGATGTGCTATCGTGGACTTAAGGGAGCCAAGGAGATTCCTGTGTGGTATCAGAGATTTTCCTTTGTATTTGCAGCACTGATCATTATTTCCACCCAGGTATTGAAGCAGCATTATATTGTAGATGCTGTGGCAGGAGTGGCACTTGTGGAAATATTCTGGAGATTTTACAGTAAAAAGCAGCGTTACCAGAAGCTGATGGGTATTTTTGAGGCGTTAAATCACAAGATATGGAAAGGAGAAGGAAATTTAGATGAAGTGGAATCGTTTCACCATTAAGACAAAAACAGAGGCAGAGGATGTGATCATTTCAGCTCTTGCAGATGTAGGCATTGAGGGCGTGGAGATCCAGGACAAGCAGCCTCTTACAGATGAAGATAAAGCACAGATGTTTGTAGATATTATGCCTGATTGTCCGGAGGATGACGGGATCGCATATCTGAATTTTTATCTTGAAGAAGATGAAGATACAGAAGAAGCACTGAAAAATGTGCGCCAGGCACTGGATGAGGTCAGCTCTTATATGGATATTGGAGAGGGCAGTATTGAGCAGTCCCAGACAGAGGATAAGGACTGGATCAATAACTGGAAAGAATACTTCCATCAGTTTTATGTAGATGATATTCTGATCGTACCTTCCTGGGAAGAGGTTAAAGAAGAGGACAAAGGGAAAATGATCCTTCATATCGATCCAGGCACTGCTTTTGGCACTGGTATGCATGAGACAACACAGCTGGTGATCCGTCAGCTGAAAAAGCTGGTCCATAAAGATACGCAGATGCTGGATGTAGGCACAGGAAGCGGTATTCTAGGCATTGTAGGCCTGAAACTGGGAGCAGCCCATGTGAGTCGGCACAAAGTATCCTGGCCATCCCTGTGCAGTTCCTGCAGTCGCAGAGAACAAAGAAGCTAATGGGATCCCGGATGATGCCTTTGATATGATGATCGGTAATATTATTGACGATAAGAAGATTCAGGATCAGGCAGGCTATGAGAAGTATGATCTTGTAACAGCCAACATTCTGGCAGATGTATTGGTTGCCCTGACACCGGAAGTGGTAAGCCATATGAAAAAGGGCGCTTATTATGTAACATCAGGGATCCTGGATGTGAAAGAGGACACGGTGGTACAGGCTGTGAAAGCTGCCGGCCTTTTGGTGGAAGAGATCGACCCATCAGGGGCTAGTGGGTATGTGTGACAGCAAGAAAGGAATAAGCATGCAGAGATTTTTTGTAGAACCTGGACAGGTAGATGAAGCTGCAGGACAGATCCTGATCTGTGGGGGAAAATGATGTGAACCATATCCGGAATGTGCTCCGTATGCGGGAAGGTGAAGAGCTTTGGATCAGTGCAGGAGGCGAAAGGGAATATTATTGCAGCATCCAATCCCTTTCACCGGAACAGATAGAACTTAAAATCTATTATATTTCCAGACCGGACTATGAACTTCCCACCCGGCTGTATCTTTTCCAGGGGATTCCCAAAGGGGATAAGATGGATCTGATCGTACAGAAAGCAGTGGAGCTTGGGGCTTATTCCATTATCCCGGTAGAGATGAAACGGTGTGTGGTACGGCTTGATGCCAAGAAAGCCCAGAAAAAACAGCAAAGATGGCAGCAGATCGCAGAAGGCGGTGCAAAGCAGTCAAGAAGGATGATCATTCCAAAGGTAGAGCCGGTAATGTCCTTCAAAAGAAGCTTTGGATTTTGCCGGACAGATGGATCTTTGTCTGATTCCGTATGAGAATGCAAAGGGAATGGAAGAAACACGGCAGATTCTGTCTCAGGTAAAGCCAGGGATGAGCGTAGGGATATTCATTGGTCCTGAAGGCGGTCTTGAAGAAGAAGAGGTCCGGCTTGCCATGGAGCATGGAGCAAGACAGATCACACTGGGGCACAGGATCCTGCGTACAGAGACAGCAGGAATGGCGATCCTGTCAGTACTGATGTTTCAGCTGGAGGAAAGATAAGATGGAAGCATATTTTGATAATTCAGCCACAACCAGATGTTATCCAGAGGTCGCACAGATCGTGGTAAAAACAATGACAGAGGATTTCGGTAATCCTTCAGCCATGCATCAGAAGGGTGTGGAGGCAGAAAAATACATCCGTGATACAAAGGAAATCCTTGCAAGGATCCTGAAAGTAAAGGAAAAAGAGATCTTTTTTACATCCGGTGGGACAGAAAGCAATAATCTTGCCCTGTTTGGGGCAGCCCAGGCAAATGCAAGAAGTGGAAAACACGTGATCACTACAGCAGTGGAGCATGCAGCAGTAGGACAGCCAATGGAAAGGCTGGCGCAAATGGGCTATGAAGTTACAGTCCTTCCAGTAGATCATACAGGTGTGGTAGATATGAAAGCCCTGGAAGAAGCACTTCGTCCGGATACGATTCTTGTTTCTACCATGTATGTGAAAATAATGAAGTGGGTGCAGTGATGCCTGTGGAAAAAATCGGAGCGCTTGTCCATGAGAAAAGCCCTAAGGCTTTGTACCATGTGGATGCTATCCAGGCATTTGGAAAATATACCATTCATCCTAAAAAAACAGGTATTGATCTGTTGTCTGTAAGCAGTCACAAGCTGCACGGACCCAAGGGGGTTGGTTTTTTATATATCAACGAAAAAGCGAAAATACAGCCCCAGATCCTTGGCGGTGGACAGCAGGATGGGATGCGTTCCGGTACAGACAATGTGCCGGGGATCGCAGGTCTTGGTGTAGCCGCACAGATGGTTTATGATCATTTGGAGGAAAACAGGGAGCATCTTTATCAGCTGAAGGAGTACTTGGCAGAGGGGCTTTTAAAGCTGGATGATGTGTGCCTGAATGGTATGGGATTACGGGAAGGGGCACCACAGATCTTAAGTGCCAGCTTTCTTGGTATTAGAAGCGAAGTACTGCTCCATACACTGGAAGACCGGGGGATCTATGTTTCAGCAGGGAGCGCCTGCTCCAGCCATAAACGTAAAGCAGCAGGTACTTTGGCTGCCATGGGAATGCCGGCTCCCCAGAAAGAGAGCACGCTTCGGTTCAGCTTTTCAGAAGAAAATACATTTGAAGAAATTGATTACTGTCTGGAAGTCCTTCGGGAAGTGGTTCCTGTACTTCGCAGATATTCCAGGCATTAGGAGGAGAATTAATGATATATCATGCATTTTTGATCAAGTATGCAGAGATTGCCATCAAGGGAAAGAACAGATATCTGTTTGAGGATGCCCTTGTAAAGCAGATGAATATTGCCCTTTCTGCAATAGAAGGGGATTTCAGGGTTGTTAAGGAGCAGGGACGCATTTATGTATTCTGCCCGGAAGAATATGATTATGAAGATACAGTGGCAGCTCTGAAAAGGGTATTTGGCATCGTATATATCTGCCCTGTTGTGATTTATGAAGATCAGGGCTTTGACCAGATGGCAAAGGATGTGGTTTCTTATATGCAGGCATGCCATCCAGGATATGCAGGCACTTTTAAGGTCTATACAAGAAGGGCAAAGAAATCTTACCCCATTCCATCTATGGAAGTAAGTGCAAAGCTTGGAGGTAGTATTCTGGATGCCTTTCCGGAGGCAAAGGTAGATGTACATGAGCCTGCGCTTACACTTTCCGTGGAGATCCGTGAGAAGATTTATGTTTATTCTCAGGCTATCAAGGGACCAGGCGGTATGCCGGTTGGAACAAATGGCAAGGCAATGCTTCTGCTTTCCGGCGGTATTGACAGTCCGGTAGCAGGATATATGATCGCAAAACGTGGAGTGAAGATTGAGGCTGTTTATTTCCATGCTCCGCCGTACACCAGTGAGCGTGCAAAGCAGAAGGTTGTGGATCTGGCAAAGCTGGTAGCAAAATACAGCGGTCCTATCCGCCTCCATGTAGTAAACTTTACCGATATTCAGTTATATATTTATGATCAGTGTCCACATGATGAACTGACCATTATCATGCGCCGCTATATGATGAGGATCGCAGAGCATTTTGCTAAGAAGGACAATTGTCTGGGATTGATCACAGGAGAGAGCATCGGTCAGGTGGCCAGTCAGACCCTGCAGAGCCTTGCTGCTACCAATGAGGTGTGTACACTGCCTGTATACAGACCTGTGATCGGATTTGATAAGCAGGAGATCGTGGAAAGAGCCTGGGAGATCGGAACATACGATACTTCTGTCCTTCCTTATGAAGATTGCTGTACCATTTTTGTGGCAAAGCATCCGGTAACAAAGCCAAATCTGAAGGTGATCAGCCGTTCAGAGGAGAAGCTTTCTGAGAAGATCCAGGAGCTGATGGATGAGGCATTAAGAACCACAGAAGTGATTGAGATAAGATAAAAAAAGAGGAACTGTGTACAGTTCCTCCCCAGATGGCTGGTGATGACGAAAATTATTCTACAGTATATTTCTGGATAATATCCATTACACCGTCAAGTGCGGATCCGTCAGCGTGGATGTTCAGGTCGATAGGCTTGGATAAGTCAAGGCTGAAGATACCCATGATTGACTTAGCGTCAATAACATATCTGCCGGATACTAAATCAAAGTCACAGTCAAATTTGCTGATTTCATTAACGAATGCTTTCACCTTGTCAATAGAGTTAAGTGAGATTTTTACTGTTTTCATTTTAATAACCTCCCTTGGGATAATTGTTATTTGTAACGGTTCAGTAACTGACAGGATGCTGCCGGCTGAATTGTTACGTTATCTTACAGGTTTCATCTTACCTGTGCGTATACTAAAAGTCAAGGTGAAAAGAGATAAAAAAAATCGAAAGAATTAGTGAAATTGTATAAAAAATAAAAACGCTGCAGAAGCATGTTATACGTTGTATGACGCACATCTTGCAGTAAGAATGCCTGTAGGCATTCATGAAAGGAAAGTAGGAATCGGAAAATATGAAGAAAAAAGCAGCACTGCATAACCTGGGCTGCAAGGTAAATGCCTATGAGGTAGAGGCCATGCAGCAGCTTTTGGAACAGGCCGGATATGAGATCGTACCTTTTGAACCTGGGGCAGATGTTTATGTGATCAATACATGCACTGTTACCAATATCGCAGACCGTAAATCAAGACAGATGCTTCATAAAGCAAAAAAAATGAATCCGGAAGCAGTGGTAGTGGCTACCGGGTGTTATGTGCAGACTGATCAGGGAAAACTGGATAAGGATCCGGCGGTGGATCTGATCCTTGGAAATAACCAGAAAAAGAACATTGTACAGGCGCTGGAGGAATATCAGGAAGCAAGGGAAAAGACTGCCCATGTGATCAAAATCAACCAGACAAAAGAATACGAAGAACTGACTATCCAGAAAACAGCAGAGCATGTGCGTGCTTATATCAAGGTACAGGATGGATGCAATCAGTTCTGTACTTATTGTATCATTCCTTATGCAAGAGGCAGAGTCCGCAGCAGGAAAGCAGAACATGTGCTGGAGGAAGTGCAGGCACTGGCGGATGCAGGATACAAGGAAGTGGTGCTTACAGGGATCCATTTGTCTTCCTATGGTGTGGATTTTCCGGAAGAAGAAAAAGAAACACTTCTGTCCCTGATACAGAAAGTACACCAGATCGACGGGATCCGGCGGATCCGCCTGGGTTCCCTGGAGCCTGGGATCGTAACACGGGAGTTTGCCCAGACTTTATCCGGCCTTCCGAAAATCTGTCCCCATTTTCATCTTTCCTTACAAAGCGGCTGTGATGCAACGCTTCAGCGTATGAACCGGAGATACAGAAGTGATGAATACAGGCAGAAGTGTGAGCTGTTGCGGGAATATTTCTCTAATCCTGCGCTGACCACAGATGTGATCGTAGGTTTTCCAATGGAAACAGAAGAAGAGTTTTTACAGTCAAAGAATTTTGTGGACAGCATTCATTTTTATGAAACCCATATTTTTAAATATTCCATGCGTCAGGGCACTAAGGCAGCAGCTATGGAAGGACAGATCCCGGAGCCTGTAAAAGCAGGACGCAGTGATCAGATGCTTCAGATGCATCACATTCATGCGGCTGAATATGAAAGATCTCTTCTTGGGCAGAAGCTGGAAGTGCTTCTGGAAGAAGAAATCCAGGTAAATGACAGAGAATATTATTTGGGACACAGTAAGGAGTATGTAAAGTTGGCAGTGGAGAAATCCAAAGGGTATGGTATAAATGATATTATCACACTTCAGGCAGAGGACTTTTTGGACCAGCATATGCTCCTTGGAAAGTTTTGATTGTATTTTACTGAGAATTATATTATTATAAAAAAGAAATAATTTTAAGGACGTGAGAGACAATGGCAGAGAACAATCTGGGAAGTACACAGTATTTCCGTTCAAAACCGGATCAGGATCTGGAAGTTAAGGAGATCCTTGACCTGGTGTACAATGCAATGGAAGAAAAGGGATACAATCCTGTGAATCAGATCGTTGGTTATATTATGTCTGGTGATCCCACTTATATCACCAGCCATAAGGGAGCCAGAAGCATGATCATGAAAGTGGAACGTGACGAACTGGTAGAAGAGCTTCTTACCGAGTATATTAAGAACAGATCCTGGGAAGGCTGATTATGAGAATTCTGGGATTAGATTACGGTTCTAAGACTGTGGGAGTTGCAGTGAGTGATCCGTTAGGCATAACAGCACAGGGTGTGAGTACGATCTGGCGCAAGCAGGAGAATAAGCTTCGCCAGACACTTGCACAGATCGAGAAACTTGTGGAGGATTACCAGGTGGAACGGATTGTACTTGGATATCCTAAGAACATGAATAATACAGTAGGAGAGCGGGCTTTGAAATCTCTGGAATTTAGAGAAATGCTGGAGAGACGTACAGGCCTGCCTGTTGTTATGTGGGACGAAAGACTGACTACAGTAGAAGCGAACCGTACATTAATGGAATCAGGAGTAAGGCGTGAGAACCGCAAACAGTATCTGGATGAGCTGGCGGCTATTTTTATTTTGCAGAGTTACCTGGACGCATACGGACGGGAAGATGCAGTGAGAGAGGTTAATATCTGATGGAAAAGATCAAATTTCAGTCCGAGGACGGAATCGTAGAATTTTATGTTGAAGAGCAGACCACAATTGCAGGGATCACCTATCTTCTTGTTTCTGATTCACAGGATGATGAAGCAAATGCCTATATTTTGAAGGATATCTCTGAGAAAGACAGTCAGGAAGCCTGTTATGAGATGATCCAGGATGATTCGGAGCTTGAAGCTATATCCAGAGTCTTTGCCCAAATGTTAGATGACGTGGACCTTGAAGCATAAAATGGAGGACGAAGCGATTGAAAAGCGAAAACAATGAGAACAGGAACAGCAGCGGGCAGTCACCGGCTGCTATGTGGGGAACCAAAAAACAGTCCACAAACACAAAACAGAAAAATTATAATTATAAATACAAATCAAAATCAGGCTACAACAGACAGAATCCGAAAAGTACAGGCAAGCCGGCAGTAAAAGCTGCTGCGAAACCAGAAACAAAGGCAGTTGTAAAGCCATCACCAAAGTCGGCAGAAAAACTGGCAGAAAAGCCATCCAGGCAGCTCCCAAAGAATCCTGTAAAGGCTGTGGCAAAAAGAGGCAGAAAGTCCGGTTATACAGGCAAGAAGCTGAAGATCATCCCACTGGGAGGACTTGAGCAGATCGGTATGAACATTACAGCTTTTGAATATGATGACAGCATTGTAGTAGTGGACTGCGGTCTTGCTTTCCCTGAGGATGATATGCTGGGCATCGACCTGGTGATCCCCGGATGTGACTTATTTAAAAGATAATATTTCAAAGGTTAAAGGATTTGTGATCACACATGGTCATGAGGATCATATCGGGGCATTACCTTATGTGCTCCGGGATGTAAATGTGCCGATCTATTCCACAAAGCTGACATTGGCGCTGATCGCCAACAAGCTGAAAGAGCACAATCTTACCAGGACAACCAAATTAAAAGAAGTAAAGCATGGACAGGTTATCAATCTTGGTGATTTTTCCATTGAATTTATTAAAACAAACCACAGTATCCAGGATGCATCAGCCCTGGCTATTTACTCGCCGGTAGGCATTGTTGTCCACACCGGAGACTTTAAGGTGGATTATACACCTGTATTCGGAGATGCCATTGACCTGCAGCGTTTTGCAGAAATAGGCAGGAAGGGCGTGCTGGCATTGATGTGCGATAGTACCAATGCAGAGCGTCCGGGATTTACCATGTCTGAGCGGACAGTGGGGCATGTTTTTGACAATCTGTTTAATGAGCATAAATCTTCCAGGATCATTATTGCCACTTTTGCTTCCAACGTAGACCGTGTACAGCAGATCATTAATACTGCATATCGGTTTGGCAGGAAGGTGGCAGTAGAAGGCCGCAGTATGGTAAATGTTATCACCACTGCGGCAGAGTTGGGATATCTTCGGGTGCCGGATCAGACATTGATCGAGATCGATCAGGTGAAGAATTATCCGGATGAGCAGGTAGCACTGATCACTACCGGAAGCCAGGGAGAGTCTATGGCAGCACTTTCCCGTATGGCAGCCAATATCCATAAGAAGATCACTATCAAGCCTAATGATACGATTATTTTCAGCTCCAACCCTATCCCTGGCAATGAGAAGGCTGTATCCAAAGTGATCAATGAGCTTTCCATGAAGGGGGCAAAGGTTATTTTCCCAGGATGCCCATGTTTCCGGACATGCCTGCCAGGAGGAGATCAAGCTTCTCTATTCCCTTGTTCGTCCTAAGTATGCCATTCCTGTACATGGTGAGTACCGCCATTTGACTGCACAGAAGCATGTTGCAGAAGAATTGGGATATTCTGATGAGAATATATTCATTCTTTCATCTGGCTGTGTGCTTGAGATGGATGGCCAGGGTGCTGAAGTAACTGGCAAGGTGCATACTGGTGCGATCCTTGTGGATGGACTTGGTGTAGGTGATGTAGGGAATATTGTGCTCCGTGACCGTCAGCATCTTGCAGAAGACGGGATCATGATCGTTGTTATGACACTTGAGCGTCACAGCAATGTAGTTCTTGCAGGACCGGATATTGTTTCAAGAGGATTTGTCTATGTGAGGGAATCAGAGGACTTGATGGATCATGCCAGAGAGACAGTGGAGAATGCACTGGATGAATGTCTGGAGAAGAATATCACAGACTGGAGCAAGATCAAGACAAATGTGAAAGATGCATTAAGCGATTATGTATGGAAGCGGACAAAGAGAAGTCCCATGATCCTGCCCATTATTATGGAGGCATAGTCTCCAGGGAGGTACAAAAGAAATAAATGGATACCACAGTAATTGAAGAAAAGATCGATTCCCTGCTGGATGCTGTTAAAAACAGCAGGGAATATCAGGAATACAAAAAACAGGAAGAACTCCTGGATCAGGATCCGGATCTGAAGGCAAGGGTTTTTCAATTCCGCAGTAATAATTTCCGGATGCAGAATGAGACCGGAAGGGATGACCTGTTCCAGGCGGCAGAACAGCTGTCACGGGAGTCCAAAGAGCTTCGCAGGAATCCCCAGGTGAATGCATATCTGGATGCGGAGCTTGCCTTATGCAGGCTGATGCAGAAAATCTGTATCCGTGTGACAGAAGGAATCCATATACAGATTCCGGAGTTCTGACAGGCAGCCACAGGAAAGCCTATGTAAAGGAGGTTGTAATGGGAAATACCAGAGACAAGATAGGAAAAGCCGGACTGGTTTTTGCCGGCGGGGTGTTCCGGATCGCATTGTACGTATGCGTTGCAGTTTTTATATTCTGGGCAGGAAAGACTACCTATCAGTTTGGATATGACATATTTAACCAACAGGGAATGAGCCCTGGGGATGGACAGGAAGTAACTGTTGTTATCCCGGAAGGATCTTCCGAATATCAGATCGGAGAGATTCTGGAAGCCAAAGGACTGATCAAGGATGCCAAGGTGTTCTATGTACAGGAGAAATTATCCAATTACAAAGGAAAGCTGAAAGCCGGTACATATTTGCTCAGTACAGCATATACACCTACCAGGATCATGGGGATCCTTGCAGGAGATACAGAGCAGGAAGGGGTAAGCAATTCGTGATCGTAGAAGAGAGAATGCGGACCTTTATCAATTCCCTGGATACCGGGAATACACCGTTTCTTGAAGAACTGGAGCAGTATGCTTTGCAGGAAAGGGTTCCGGTGATCCGCAGGGAAATGCAAAGCTTCATAAAGATGCTTCTGGCATTACAAAGACCGAAGCGCATTCTTGAGGTGGGGACAGCCATTGGCTTCTCCACACTTCTTATGTGCGAATACGGTCCTGCAGACTAGACATGACCACTATAGAAAATTACGAAAAAAGAATTCCCCTGGCAAAGGAGAACTTCAGAAAAGCCTAGGCAGGAGTCAGAAGATTCTCACCCTTCTGGAAGGGGACGCAACAAAGATACTGGCCGGTCTTTCTGGCTCTTATGACCTGATCTTTATGGATGCTGCAAAGGGACAGTACATCCACTGGCTTCCGGATGTGATTCGCCCTGCTGTGAAGAAAGGCGGGGTTCTTTTGTCTGACAATGTGCTGCAGGATGGGAATCTGATAGAGTCCCATTACATTGTGGAAAGGCGTGACCGGACGATCTACAAAAGAATGCGGGAGTATCTGTATCAGCTGAAACATGATCCATTACTGGAAACCTCCATTCTTCCCCTGGGAGACGGAGTGACTGTAAGTGTGAAGAAGGAGGAAAAAAATGGGAGAGCCATTAAAAAAGCCTGAACTGCTTGTTCCGGCCAGTAGTCTGGAAGTACTGAAGATCGCAGTTATTTTCGGAGCCGATGCAGTATATATCGGTGGAGAAGCTTTCGGACTTCGTGCAAAAGCAAAGAACTTTTCTCATGAAGATATGTTTCAGGGGATTGCCTTTGCCCATGAGCATGGAGTGAAGGTATATGTTACTGTGAATATCCTGGCGCATAATTATGACCTGGACGGGGTGCGGGAGTATTTAAAAGAATTAAAGGAACTGAAACCGGACGGACTGATCATTGCAGATCCGGGTATATTTACCTATGCCAGGGAGATCTGCCCTGAGATCGAATGCCATATCAGTACACAGGCCAATAATACCAATTATGAAACTTTCCTTTTCTGGTACAGGCTTGGAGCAAAGCGTGTAGTCACAGCCAGGGAGTTGTCTTTGGAAGAGATCCGCCAGTATCCTGGCGCATATTCCGGATGATCTGGAGATAGAAACCTTTGTCCATGGTGCAATGTGTATCTCTTATTCCGGCCGCTGTCTTCTCAGTAATTATATGGTGGGAAGAGATGCCAACCGGGAGAGCCTGCACCCATCCTTGCAGATGGAAATATTCTATCGTAGAGGAGAAGCGTCCTGGCGAATATATGCCGGTTTATGAAAATGAAAGAGGCACTTACATTTTTAACTCCAAGGATCTTTGCATGGTAGAGCATATGGACGACATCATGACCAGCGGCATCGACAGTCTGAAGATCGAAGGCAGGATGAAAACAGCCCTGTATGTTGCAACAGTTGCCCGTACCTACAGGAAGGCTATTGATGATTATATGGAATCCCCTGAAAAATATCAGGCGAATATGCCCTGGTATCAGGAACAGATTTCAAACTGTACCTATCGTCAGTTTACAACCGGGTTCTTTTACGGGAAGCCGGACAGCAATACCCAGATTTATACAGATAATACCTATGAGAAGAATTTTACTTATCTGGGTTTTGCAGAGGCTGTTGATGAAAGCGGCCGTATACAGATCACGCAGAGAAATAAATTTTCCGTAGGTGAAACCATACAGATCATGAAGCCGGACGGACAGAATCTGGATGTGACTGTCCGTGGGATCTACGACTGTGATGGCACATCTATGGAGAGTGCACCTCATGCCCAGCAGAAGCTGTGGATCGATCTTGGAGCAGATATCCAGGAGTATGATATCCTGCGAAGAGAGGAAGAATAATAGACATATTTACGATGACCGTGAATGCAGAACGGTTGCTGTTTATGAAAAATGCCTTTGCCCGGCCGGAAATAATTTCCGAAGCTTGGTCAGGGCATTTTTTTCAATGCGGGAAACATAGGAACGGCTGATGCCCATCTGTCTGGCAATTTCCTTCTGTGTCAGCTCCTGCTGGCCGAAAAGACCGAAACGGCGGCGGATCACCTGGTATTCCCGGGCATTTAAAACCTTATCTATGGACTGAAAAAGAAGCTTTAAATCTTCACGTATGGAATAATCTTCCACCACATCGACTAGAGGACTTTCAATCACATCTAAAAGGCTGATCTCGTTTCCTTCTTTATCCGTGCCAATGGGTTCATAAAGAGAAATCTCCCTGGAAAATTTTTTTCTGGAGCGGAACATCATAAGGAGTTCATTATCAATACATCGAGCTGCATAGGTGGACAACCGGGTGGATTTGCTAAGATCAAAGGTGGAGATCGCCTTGATCAGACCGATGGTGCCGATGGAAATCAGATCATCCAGGTCTTCCTCGCCGCCCTGATACTTTTTAACGATATGGGCTACAAGACGGAGGTTGCGCTCTATCAGGATTTTCTTTGCCTCTTCATTTCCCTCCTGGTATTGCTGAAGATAGAAGCGTTCCTGCGCAGGAGTCAGGGGTTTCTGGAAAGTCTTCAAGTCCGCACCTCGAAAGGGATTTCTCTATATTCTATGCTGCAAAATGGAGGCTGGTGCTTTTCCAACTTGGATTTGCTTCTAATTTTGCGTTGAAATAGAGCGGTAAAATCATTATAATGGAAAACAGTACAGTGAATAACAAAAGACAGTAAGGTGAAGGAATCTTGAAGAAAAAAAACAGAACAGCTATTAAATGGAAAATTTGAATATGAACAAGCCCCATCTTCTTTTTTCAAAAGAAAAGATTTCCCTGACCCTGAAAAGCAGGGGAGACCAGACGAGGTGAGGTATATATTGGAACCGAAGATAACTGCAGGATCCGGGGATATGTTACATCCTCCTCCAGACGGCTGGTGCCGGGTCTTGATAAGTTTACAGGAACAACAGTCTGCCTGCCATATGGTGTTGATGCAGTAGGCATGGAACCAGGACAGGATCTGGAAGGCTGGATCTGCTTTACCACCAATATCGGAGAATACAGACTTGGTTTTGAGATACATGTAGAAAAAGAAGAATTAAAAACAGCGAAAGGTATAGTTAGTGATCTGGAAAAGTTCCGCCAGATCGCAAAAAAGGATTTCAGAGAAGCCTTTCTATTTTTACTGATCCTTCTTTTTCCTCTTCTTTGTTAAAGAATGAAGAGGAACAGAAAAAGGCTCTTTTTGCCGGCCTTTCCAGACAGCCGGTGACTTACCAGCATCTGGAGGAATTTCTCATCGGCATTGGCATGAAAGAGCAGGTGAGCGTTTCTTTGAAAGACCCTGGTGCCAGATACTACGAAGTGAAGCAGGATATGCAGGAGGCTTTTCATATCCACAGAAGCGGATGGGGACATCTGCGTCTGGAAATAGAAGCATATGGAGATTTCCTGGAGATTCCCAAAAAGGTTGTTACAGATGAAGATTTTATCGGCAGCTATTATGAAGTGGATTATCTGATCAGCTGTGACAAGCTGGGGGCAGGCAACCAGTTCGGTAAGATCGTAGTAAAAAGTCCTTATCAGCAGCTTACATATGAACTTCTGGTGTCACGAACACCAAAGGTAGAGGTTAATGTTCGGGTGGTGGAGGAGCAGCACAAACTGGCTATCCTTAAGGACTATCTGGATTTCAGGTGCAATAAGATGGATGCTTCCACATGGGCGGCAAGCACTCATTATGAGCTGAACCAGCTGCGTGAAAATGGATGTGATTATCCGGAATATCAGATGTATGAAGCTTTTCTGCTCCATCAGGAAGGAAATGATGAAGGAGCAGTGCAGATCCTTGAAAAATACCAGGACAAAGCCTTTACAAAGGATGACCTGGAATTTGCAGGATTTTACTTGTATTTGTGTGTGGAAACAGGGATTTACAGAGATCAGGAGCAGGCTCTTAGGAAGCTTCGCAATTTCCACATGCAGAAAGAGGATAGTTTTACTCTTTTATGGGTATTGCTAAGAAAGGATCCTGAGCTTTGCCAGTCATCATCCAAGGCGATCTTTATGATGGAGGAGCTTTATGAAAAAGGCTGTAAAAGTCCGTTTTTATATCTGGAGGCCTGGGAACTGGTAAGCAGGAATATTTCCCTTCTGCACAGATTAAATGGGTTCTGGGTACAGGTGTTTTTGTTTGCTGCAAGAAGGGATCTTCTTACCCCAGAGCTGGCCATGCGTATTGCCTATCTGTCCGGATATGAGAAGAATTATAATGCAAGCCTTTATCGTGTACTGGCAAAAGGGTACGAGTGCTTTCCATCTGAGGATACCCTGGAAGCAGTGTGCAAATATATCATAAAAGGGGATGCCAGGAAGCCTGAGTACTTTATATGGTACAGCCCGGGCTGTACAGCAGGGGACTGCGGATCACCAGATTGTATGAGTACTATGTGGAGACCATGGATATGGCAGGCCAGCAGGAACTGCCTAAGCCTCTGCTTATGTATTTTACTTATAATAATGATACGCTGGGGGATAGCAAGAAAGCGTTCATTTATTCCAGGGTGATTGCGGATAAAGAAGCAGATCCTGCAAATTACCAGAGTTATCAGAAGAGCATGGCTGCTTTTGCAAAGAAAAAGCTGTCAAAGGATGTATGAATGAACATTATGCGGCAATCTATCAGGAATTTCTTACAGATCCAAAGACAAAGGAAGAGGCAAATGCTATTGCCGGCAGGATGTTTACTTACCGGCTCTTCTGTGATGATAAGAAGATCCGCAGTGTGATCGTAAAGCACAGCCAGATGGCTGAGGAAGAAGTGTATCCTTGCGTACAGGGGGTGGCCTACCCTAGGATCTATACAGAGGATGCGGTGATCCTTTTCCAGGATGAGCAGCAGAGACGGTATGCTTCTACAGTAGGATATAATCTGAAAAAGATGTTGGATGAAGAAGAGATGATGCCAAAGGTGCTGTCTTTTGGTGTGGAGGAGACAGGTGTGCTGCTTCACTACTGTATGGAGCATCCTATTTCCAGGGATGATCTGGAACTTTTCCAGAAACTGGCCGGACTTCCTGGAGCGAGCTGTGATTACAGGAGAGGGATCCGCAAAGAGATCCTGGATTATTATGCTGGTCATATCCATGGGGAAGACCTGGACGGATACCTGGAAAAGGGCTGGACTGCAGGGAATATGCACTGGTAGACAGGGAAACCTTGCTGTCTGTACTGATCTCCAGAGGGCTTTTTCCGCAGGCAGCAGCCATTGTGGAAGAGTTCGGCTTTGAAGGACTGGATATGAAGAGCCTTCTGAAGCTGGTAAGCAGGATGATCATCCGCTGTGAAATGGCAGAGGACGAAGAATTGCTGGCGCTGGCATCTGAAGTATACAGAAGCGGGATTTATGATGAAGTGATCCTTCAGTATCTGATGAAGTACAGGTTTGGGCCAATGGACGAGATGTTTTCTATCTGGAAAAGCGCCAAAGGCTTTGAAATGGATACTTACGATATGGAAGAAAAGCTGCTGGGGCTTCTGATCTTTACCTCTGATTATCGAAAAGAGGGAGAGAGTATTCTGGCAGATTATATTAAGCATAAAGGAAAAGAAAGACTGATCGGCGCTTATCTGACACAGGTGGCATATGGGATTTTTGTTAAAGAGTTTTCCATGAGCAGTCTTGTGAAAAAATCCCTGAAAAAAGCATATTTGGAAAAGTGGCCGGTGGACTTAGTCTGCCATCTGGCACTTTTTAAAGAACTTGTAAGGGAAAAAGGAAAAAGCGAAGAGATCCTTTCTATGGAGAGAGAGCTTCTGAAGGAATGCATGGACAGAAACATGGAGTTTGCCTTTTTCCATAAATTATCTGCAGAGCTTCTCAGCCCGTATCAGCTGGATGATAAGACATATGTAGAATTCCATGGCAGCCCAAAGTGTAAGGTTACACTGTTTTATGCATTGGATACTGGCCTTGGAGCAGAACCGGAATACAAAAATGAACCGCTTTATGATATATACGAAGGGATCCGCACAAAGTCATTTACACTTTTCTATGGGGAAACCCTGCATTATTACTTCCAGTCAGAATACAAAGGAAAAATAAAAAAGACTGCAGAACGTACTATGACTATGAGCCGGGTGGAAGGCGCACCTGGCAGCAAATATCAGATGATCAACCAGATCCTGTCAGCCAGAAAGCTGGACAAGGATGCAGAAGTAGCTGCAAAGCTGAAACAGTATCTGCGGCAGGAACAGTATGTGAATGAGATGTTTGTCATCAGGAAAGAGGACTAAGGGATGAATGAGATTCGGGACTTGATTATTGGGATTGACTTTGGCAAGGAATACTCCCAGATCTGTTATTATGACAGAAAGGGTGATGAGCCCAGGTCTGTTTCCATGAAGGTGGGCAGTGAACAGTTTGAAGCACCCACCCTTCTCTGCCACAGAGGAGAGCATAAGGATTATTGTGTAGGTCTGGAGGCTGAATATTTTGCAAGAGACCGTGGAGGTGTTCTGATCGACAACCTGTATGATCTTTGCAGGAAAGAGGAAGCAGTTCAGGTGGGCACTAAGACGAAACAGCCTTGGGAGCTGCTGGCAATATTTTTAAAAGGAATGCTGAAATTCTTAGGTGTAATGGATGTGGTGAAAAATACCAAATGTCTGGTGATCACTGTACAGGAACTGGATCAGGTGCAAGTTTCTAATCTTCAGAGAGCATGCCAGGCACTGGGCTTTCCAGAGGATAAGTATCTGCTTCTTGATTATGGAGAAAGCTTTTTCTACTATATTATGACCCAAAAAAGAGAGACCTGGAACCGAAGCGTAGGCTGGTATGATTTTAACGGGGACAGGGTGCGGTTTTGTAAGCTGGTGATGCAGGGCGGAGGTCCTGTACTGGTGCAGCTGGAAGATCTGGGAGATTGCAGCCTTACCGGGTTTTTGACGGAGGAGGCGGAAGCTTCCAGAGAAAAAGCAGCCCTGCACCGTGATTCGGATTTTCTGGGTTTTATTCAGAAAACTCTGGGAACAGATCTGTATTCCAGCATCCAGATCACCGGCAGAGGATTTGACCCAAAGTGGGCCAGGCAGTCTGTAAGACTATTGTGCCAGCAGAGAAGAAAAGTGTATTTTGGGAACAATCTTTTTGCAAAAGGAGCCTGCGGAGCAGGCAAGGAAAAAACAGAGGACAGGAATCTGAAAGGCTACCGCTATCTCAGTCCTTCCTTGGTGCTTACAGATGTAGGTATGGAGATGCGGGTGATGGGATCACCTACCTACTATCCGCTGATCCATGCAGGAATGAACTGGTATGAATGCAAAGCCGGTTGTGAACTGATCCTGGATGATACAAAGGAGCTGGTATTTGTGGTGAGTACCATGGGGCAGGAAGGGAAAAAACGTATTTCCATGGGGCTTCCAGGACTGCCTGTGCGTCCAAATAAAACTACCAGGCTTTCCCTGGAACTACAGTATATTTCCAAGGATCTGTGCAGGATCACAGTTAAGGATCTTGGATTTGGAGAAATGTACCCTTCCAGCGGCAAGGTATGGAAAGATTCCGTGAAGTGGTAAGGAGGAACAAGGAATGAGCGGATATATTTTATGTCAGACAAAAAAAGCCAGATCTCCTTATTTTATCCAGAATATCAGCACCAATATCTATACACTGGAAGAACTGTGCTATTATCTTTATCACAATATTTACCTGGTGGATCAGACGATCATCAATGAAGCCTTGTGCAGCTGGATCGCCCAGGAGCTGGAACTTCCCAGGCTGGCTGCAAAGCTTCGCCCCCATCTGGGCAAGTTTGCAAGTGCAGAGGATATTCTTTATCCTGTTTTCAAGGAGATCAATTATCTTACATATGAAGAGCTTCGCACATTAAATGCAAAGCTTTCTAAGATGGATGCAGAAGCCCCAGTAGTCCGTGAGAAGAAAAAGGGAGATGCACTGGTAGAGAACGGGATGCTGGTAAGTGCCATCCATGTATATGAGAAGCTTCTTCAAAAAGAAGGACTGGAGCAGGGACAGGCAGGGCTTACAGCACAGATCTATCACAATCTGGGGTGTGCCTGCAGCTATCTTTTCCAAATGGAAAAGGCGGTGGAATGCTTTTGGCATGCGTATCAGCTGGATGAAACAGAACAGTCCCTGATCACTTATCTTCTTGCTTATAAAAGCATCCGGACACCTATTGAATATGAAAGCCGTCTTACTGCCCTGAATGTGAGTGAACAGGCAAAGGAGGCTGTGCAGCAGGCTCTGGAACGGTTTGCCAAGAAGCCGGAGATACCGGTGTATTCTCAGCATATTGATGAGTGCCTGGAAAAATTTACAAAAGAATATCATAGAAGCACAGGTTCCTGAATAAAAACTCCTCTTGACAGCTATGGATTCCTATGCTACCATATCAACATGCTTTAATACGGTAGAGTGACTACGTACTAAAGAAATGGTAACGATTCATCAGGCAGTGAACAGTTACCAAAAGAATGGCTTTTGAACAGGAAGCTTTTTAAAGGAAGACGAAGAGGAGGATCAAAATATGAAGAAAAAGATGATGGCTGCAGTTCTGGCAGCAGTGATGGCAGTGGGAATGGTATCTGTTGTTCCGGTTTATGCAGATGCAGACAGCAAAACACTGGTGGTAGGTTTTGATGCAGAATATCCGCCTTTTGGATATATGAATGACGATGGAGAATATGTAGGCTTTGACCTTGATCTGGCTCAGAAGGTTTGCGACAATCTTGGCTGGGAGCTGGTAAAAACACCGATTATGTGGGACAGCAAGGATGCAGACCTGAATTCCGGTATTATTGACTGTATCTGGAATGGATTTACCATTAACGGCCGTGAGGATGATTATACATGGTCAGACCCATATCTGAATAATGAGCAGGTAATGGTTGTGGCAGCAGATTCCGGTATTGAGAAGCTGTCAGACCTGGCTGGTAAGAATGTGGTTGTACAGACTGCATCCGCTGCACTGGACGCACTGAACAATGATGACAATAAAGACCTGACAGCAAGCTTCGCTTCTCTTACTGAGAATGAGAATTACAATACAGCATTTATGAACCTGGATTCAGGTGCAGCAGATGCTATTGCTGTTGATATCGGAGTTGCTAAATATCAGCTGTCCAAAAGAGAAGAGGGCAAATATGTGATCATGGATGAGCCTATTCAGAGTGAGCAGTATGGTATCGGCTTTAAGAAGGGCAATGAAGAACTGAGAGATACTGTATGGGCAGAGGTTATGAAGCTGTATGAGGCTGGCGAAGTAGAGGAGCTTGCCCAGCAGTATGAGGTTGCTGATATGCTTTGCATCGGAGACGATGATGCACAGGAGACTTCTGAGGCAGAAGATGCACAGGCGGCAGATGACAGTGAAACAGAAACAGATACAGAAGCTGATACAGAAGCAGAAGAAACAGAGGCAGAGTGATAAATTTTGACGACGGCTGTATAGAGCCGGAAGAATAAAACAGGACGAATGTATAACAGACAGAGGGTACAGCTTGCACCCTCTGTTGTTGTGCTAATGGAGGAAAGTATATGGATTTAAGTACAATGCTGGAACAGCTGGCAGGCGGAATGGTCACTACTGTGGAAATTTTCTTTGTGACCTTGATCTGTTCCCTGCCGCTGGGGCTTCTCATATGTTTTGGGAGAATGTCAAAGAACAAAATACTGAAAGGAATCGTATCTGCGTATATTTCGGTGATGCGAGGAACACCGCTGATGCTGCAGCTGATGGTGGTATATTTTGGCCCTTACTTTATTTTTGGAATCCGTATATCCAGAGGTTACAGTCTGATCGCAGTATTTATCGGATTTGCCATCAATTATGCCGCTTATTTTGCTGAGATTTACAGAGGCGGGATCGAATCCATGCCTGCAGGACAGTATGAGGCAGCACAGATTCTTGGGTACAGCAAGTCCCAGACCTTTTTCAGGATCATCCTGCCACAGGTTATCAAAAGGATCCTTCCGTCTATCACCAATGAGGTGATCACTCTGGTAAAGGATACATCTCTTGCTTTTGTAGTATCTGTTGCCGAAATGTTTACCATTGCCAAACAGATTGCAAGTGCCCAGACTACCATGACTCCGTTTCTGGTTGCTGCCATTTTTTATTACATTTTTAACCTTATTGTAGCTGTAGCTATGAACAAGATTGAGAAAATGATGAATTACTACAAATAAGGGGGAAAAGTAAAATGATATTATTTGAAATGAAACATATTAAGAAAAGCTTTGGCGCTCTGGATGTGTTAAGAGATATCTCTCTGGAGGTAGATAAAGGAGAAGTGTTAAGCATCATTGGGCCTTCCGGTTCCGGAAAGTCCACGCTGCTTCGGTGTGCAACAGGGCTTGAGACACCAGATGCCGGCGAGATCGTAAAAAACGGGGAAGTAGGGCTTGTATTTCAGAACTTTAACCTTTTTCCCCATTTTTCTGTGATGAAAAACATTATTGATGCACCCATGCGTGTGCAGAAGCGCAAAAAAGAAGAGGTATTGGTACAGGCAAGAGAGCTTCTTAAAAAGATGGGGCTGGAAGGAAAGGAGGATGCATATCCTTATCAGCTGTCCGGCGGTCAGCAGCAAAGGGTTTCCATTGCAAGAGCACTTTGCATGAATCCGGATATTCTGTTTTTTGATGAGCCTACTTCTGCACTGGACCCAGAGCTTACCGGTGAGATCCTGAAGGTGATCAAGGCCCTTGCTGCAGAGCATATTACCATGGTGATCGTAACTCATGAAATGACTTTTGCAAGAGATATTTCAGACAGGATTATTTTTATGGATGATGGTGTGATCGCTGTAGAAGGCACACCCGAGCAGGTTTTTGCATCCGAACATGCCCGTATGAAGGAATTCCTGGGTAAATTCCATCAGGGTTGATGCCTTTTTGGTTGCTTTTGCATGGGCAATGTTATATAATTTTAAGCGAATGAGTATGTTTATCCGTAAAAAGCGGGGAAACATACATTTTATCATGTGCAGGAACTGCCAGTTCCTGAATATACAAAGAAAATAGGAGAACGAAGATGAGCACAGACAGATACACAAGTCCGTTATCCGAGCGTTATGCAAGCAGAGAGATGCAGTATATTTTTTCACAGGATATGAAGTTCCGTACCTGGAGAAAGCTGTGGATCGCACTTGCAGAGACAGAGAAAGAACTGGGGCTTCATATTACCCAGGAGCAGATCGATGAGATGAAAGCCCATGCAGAGGACATCAATTATGATGTGGCAAAAGCAAGGGAAAAGGAAGTCCGTCATGATGTAATGTCTCATGTGTACGCTTACGGAGTGCAGTGTCCCAAGGCAAAAGGAATCATCCATCTGGGAGCTACCTCCTGTTATGTAGGGGACAACACAGATATCATCATTATGGTAGAAGCATTGAAGCTGGTTCAGAAGAAGCTGGTGAATGTTATTGCAGAGCTGTCCAGGTTTGCAGACAAGTATAAGGATCAGCCCACACTGGCTTTTACACATTTTCAGCCTGCACAGCCTACCACAGTAGGGAAAAGAGCTACCTTATGGTGTCAGGAGTTCCTTATGGATCTGGAAGACCTGGAGTATGTACTGGGAACCATCAAGCTGCTTGGCTCCAAAGGTACTACAGGTACACAGGCAAGCTTCCTGGAGCTTTTTGACGGAAACCAGGAGACTATCGACAAGATCGATCCGATGATCGCACAGAAGATGGGATTTAAGGCATGCTATCCGGTATCCGGCCAGACCTATTCCAGAAAGGTTGATACCCGTGTTGCAAATATCCTTGCTGGTATTGCAGCCAGTGCACATAAGATGTCCAATGACATCCGTCTTTTACAGCATCTGAAAGAAGTGGAAGAGCCTTTTGAGAAGTCTCAGATCGGATCTTCTGCTATGGCATACAAGAGAAATCCTATGAGAAGTGAGCGTATTGCTTCTTTATCCAGATACGTGATGGTAGATGCGCTGAATCCAGCTATCACCTCTGCTACCCAGTGGTTTGAAAGAACTTTGGATGATTCAGCAAACAAGCGTCTTTCCATTCCGGAAGGATTCCTTGCTATTGATGGCATACTGGATCTGTGTCTGAATGTGGTTGACGGCCTGGTTGTTTATCCTAAGGTGATCGAGAAGCATATGATGGCTGAAC
>NZ_JAYFUY010000029.1:0-24122 GCF_059933065.1 Blautia sp. HA3515
TTTTCATGCGGATAGCGGCACCAATGATATTGAATGGATGCTGACTATGGAAAACGGAGATACGATTTCTCTTTGTACAAAGCTTACATTGGAAAAGCAGAAAGCCGGTTACTTATTATTTCGAGGATACCCCGGGATGGAAACAACCGATCAATTAAAGTCGCTTTTGGCTTCCATTGAGGAAGAGGTGCCGTCAGATACCACAGTATATCTTCATCTTCCGGCAGTGACTTATGATGGAGATATTGTTTTCGGAGATCATGTATGGGGGATCTATGGAAGCACCAGAAGAGGGCGCCCACTACTACCTTTACCGGAACCGTGAGTCTGAGAGGAATGAATGGAAATTATGCTGACATATCCGGTGTACATTTTGCTGGAAATTCAGGAACCGGTCTGAATGCGTATTGTCTGGTACTTCTTTCCCAGTGTAGCTTTGACGGATGGGGATACTGCAGCGCTTGCACAAAATGGGGCATGGGTCAATGCGATGGATTGTGATTTTACAAATAATATAACGGCATTGAAATTCAACAGCAGTTCTTCTTATGGTTCTGCTCCAAACTATTTAAATAATACGTTTACTGATAACGGAACGGCTGTCTGCATCGACAATCTGCCGGGAACAGAAGTGCTTGATTTTGCAGGAAGCATATTCTCAGGAAATGATACAGACATTGACAATAAAGCGGAGCATCCTGTAGATACAGCCCAGGCAGCTTTTTAATAATATGCACAGGAATAGTTTCCGGCAGGATTGCAAAGATGTGCAGCAAAATCAGGCCGCTGGTTCATGAGGCACCTCCTGCAAGAAGAATTACGATACTATGCAGTAGGGTAATTGTGCTTGAAAATGTTAATATTTATAATAAAAGTGAATGCCTGATTCAGGCAAAAAATATAGTATATCATTATGGGGGAAGAGAAATGAAGAGATTGAAAAAAATGTCAGCGATCCTGCTTCTTTGCATGCTGGTGAGTATGCTGGCCATGCCGGTTTCAGCCAAGGCAGCAGCGCTGAACAGGAAAAGCATTACCTTGAATGTAGGTAAAAGTTATAAGTTAAAGGCAAAGGGAATCAAAGGAAGAATCACCTGGACAAGCAGTAAAAAGAGTGTGGCAACGGTTTCTAAGGCCGGAGTTGTAAAGGCGAGAAAGAAGGGAACAGCTGTTATCACCGCCAAATACGGAAAGAAAAAACTTACATGCAAAGTAACAGTTAAACAGCCGGCGAAAGGTGTTAAATCATATTTTAAAACAGCAGACTTGAATATGTCTAACTTTTCACAGTATTTTGCCCCTGAAATCGTTAGGTCTTATGATAGTACATGGGGAGATCCCAGTGGTTACAGAATTTTCTGGAGAGCAAAGGATCTGAATGGATGGTACCTGTTTTCAACAAAAAATTTTGCAGTAGAGTACAATATTCAGATCAATTATAATACAGATGATGGTATGCAGACGCTGACCAGAACCACAGAGAACAGCAGTTTCCTGGGAGGCTATGAGTATGATCTTAGCAGTGCTGTGATTACTCCTAACCGTGTAAAAGGAACCTTAACTTTTATCAAGAAAAATGCGGTGACAAAAATCCGGTATCGTAATGATGAAACTCTGAAACGAAGACGTGTTTCAGACTGCAAGTTTATAAAAGAACTGGATGATTATATAATGAGAAATTACTATGAAATAGGATATGCTGTTATGAGTTTTGACACCATATTGCTGCCGTTTGAGTAATGGATAACATGCATACGATGAAGGGAAAAATAGAAATTGCAAGAGGAGACCAGTAATGAATAAAGAAAAGATAATGAGAAAAGGATTTATAAAGAAGGGGCTGTTTTTATGGATTGCCTGCTTTATGGTATCGCTGTGTTTTGCACCTGCACAGGCTAAGGCAGCAACAAGTGCAGCACCAAAAGTAGCAAAAAAGATCGTATATTACAGGTCCACCTGGACAGACGATAAAAAAGTAACAGTTAAAAATGTGGGAAAGGGTAAGATCATTTCCGTAAAGTCTTCCAACCCGGATGTGGTAGAGATTGACAGTTCAGGACGAGATGATTTTGAGTATATTCCTTATGAAAATGGAGTATCCAATATAACCATAAAGGTAAAAAAGAATAAAAAAGTTTACACTTTGAAAACTACCCTTATCGTAAAAGACGCAAAGCCTGTTCAGTATTTGAAGGTTGACGGAAAAAATATTTTTGATACAGATCGTCATGGCTTTTTTACAGTCAAAGATAAGAAAAGCAAACATAAGGTTTCCTGGAAATTAGCGAAGGGCTGGAAGCTGATATTTGCCAAATACAGTGATCAGGAGAACTGGATCTGGTATGACTCAGCCCGGTCTTTTAAAAATGGAAAATATGTACCCAACACAAAGAAAGGAAGCTGGCTTCAGATCCGTGTGAAGGATTCTAAAGGAGTAGAATACAAATTAGATATCCACTTTGGCGGAAACAGAAAATATTATTAGTTGTAACAATAAGGGTATATGAAGATTGGTAGGAATTAATTGAATTCCTTTTATGAAGTTACAAGAAGGTATGTGAATTAGTAAATGTGTTTTCGGCGCTATAAACAAGGGGCTGTCGCAAGTGCGGCAGCCCCTTGTAATAATCTGTATTCTATGCGAATTTCTGGAAGAAATTATTCTCCGAAGTATCTCTTAAGCAGACCAGCGAATGCTTTTCCGTGTCTAGCCTCGTCTTTAGCCATCTCATGAACAGTATCATGAATAGCATCCAGATTAGCTGCTTTCGCACGTTTCGCAAGGTCGAACTTACCAGCTGTAGCACCGTTCTCAGCCTCTACACGCATCTCAAGGTTCTTCTTGGTGCTGTCTGTAACAACTTCACCTAACAGCTCTGCAAACTTAGCAGCATGTTCTGCTTCTTCATAAGCTGCTTTCTCCCAGTACAGGCCGATCTCCGGATATCCCTCTCTGTGAGCTACCCTTGCCATTGCAAGATACATACCAACCTCAGAGCACTCACCCTGGAAGTTTGCTCTTAAGTCTGCAAGAATGTCTTCGCTCACGCCCTGAGCAACACCTACAACATGCTCAGCTGCCCATGTAAGGTTTCCTTCATCTTGCTTAGTGAACTTAGATGCTGGTGCTTTACACTGTGGACAGGCTTCTGGTGGATTCTCGCCTTCATAAACATAACCACATACACTACATACCCATTTTGCCATAATTCGTATCTCCTTTTCTATAATTTAATTATTTGATTTTTAATAATAGTAATTATTACTGTTTTAATATAACATGTAATTGCTGGACTGTCAAGTAAAACTTTTTGTTTGTTTTTAATAAGGAATAGTTACTCTTTTCCCTTGCAATCCTTGCAGATCCCGTAAAAACTGGCGTTATAATGAGTGATCTCACCGCCTGTAAAATGGATAGCCGCCTCTGCCATAAGCTTGTCAAAATGCTCCTCATCCATATCAAGGACCCTGCCGCATCTGGTGCACATAAAGTGACAGTGGGGATCGATCCGGGCGTCAAATCTGTCTGAACCGCCAAAGCTTGCAAGCTTCTGGATCTCTCCAATATCAGAAAGAAGAGAAAGATTGCGGTATACAGTTCCAAGGCTGATCTTTGGATATATAAGCTTTACATTCTCATATACAGTGTCAGCAGTAGGATGATCTGTACGTCCCCTCAGGAATTCTTTAATGGATTCTCGCTGGCGGCTGAATTTCATGGCTGCCATAAAACTAGCTCCTTTCTGATAATGATAACTGTTACTGAAATTAATATAACCTATTTTCTTCTGTATGTCAATAAGTAATTAACAGAATTTACGAATTTATTCGTTGTTGATGGCATGTACTATTTTGTTTATCTCAGTCGAGAAGACTCCCACCTCTTTCAGGTGGTGAGGAACAGCTCGACTTGAATATTGAATGTATGATTTGTTTGATCCGCTCTTTACTGTGTGATCTGTCTTGCCACGTATACACCGCTGGCAGAAGCATGGGAAAGAGAGTGTGTAACGCCGCTTCCGTCACCGATCACATACAGTCCTTTATATTTGGTTTCAAGATTTTCGTTGATGTCTACTTCCATGTTATAGAATTTAACTTCCACACCATAAAGCAGGGTATCATCATTGGCAGTACCCGGAGCGATCTTGTCAAGGGCATAGATCATCTCAATGATTCCATCCAGGATTCGCTTGGGAAGCACAAGGCTCAGATCTCCCGGGAGTAGCAGCCAGGGTTGGACGGACCATGCCCTCATCAATACGGCTGACAGTACTTCTGCGGCCACGGACAAGATCGCCAAAGCGCTGAACGATCACACCGCCGCCCAGCATATTGGAGAGACGGGCAATGCTTTCGCCATAGCCGTTACTGTCCTTGAAGGGCTGGGAAAAGTGCTTGGCAACAAGAAGTGCAAAATTTGTATTTTCCGTTTGCTTCTGAGGGTCTTCGTAGCTGTGGCCATTTACAGTGACAATTCCGTTTGTGTTCTCATTTACAACGATTCCATAGGGATTCATGCAGAAGGTACGTACATTATCTTCAAATTTTTCTGTGCGGTATACGATCTTGCTTTCGTACAGTTCATCTGTCAGGTGGGAGAAGATCACAGCGGGGATCTCTACACGCACACCGATATCTACACGGTTGGATTTGGTAGGAATATCCAGTTCTTTACATATTTTTTCCATCCATTTGCTGCCGCTGCGTCCTACTGAAACGATACACTTCTCACAGTCGTCATAGGAATCTCCATGATAGATACGGTAGCCTGTATCAAGAACTTCAATATGATCTACTGAGGTATCAAAAAAGAAATCTATTTTGTCATTCAGTTCATTGAACAGGTTTTCAAGAACAATATAATTGATATCTGTACCCAGGTGGCGGACGGAAGCGTCCAGAAGACGAAGCTTGTTCTGGATGCAAAGCTTTTTGAATTTCGTCTGCGCAGTGGAATACATTTTGGTTTTTTCTCCACCATGGGAAACATTGATGGAATCCACATATTCCATAAGGTCAATGGCCTGCTTTTTGCCGATATGTTCATACAGAGTGCCGCCAAAATCATTGGTAATATTATATTTTCCATCGGAAAAAGCGCCTGCACCGCCAAAACCACTCATAATGGCACAGGTTTTACATTTGATACAGCTTTTTACCTTATCTCCATCAATGGGACAGTGACGGCGGGAAAGAGGATGGCCTTCTTCAAAAACTGCGATTTTCAGATCAGGGTTTCGGTGGATCAGCTCATAAGCAGAAAAAATACCGCCAGGACCGGCACCAACAATAATCACATCATATTTCAATTTGCTCACACTCCTTATTTTTTTTAATAGCTTCAACCGTTTACCAATAGTATCCTGCAAGAAAAGACAGGTACCATTTCATGGTTTTATAACCTTATTTTATCCTATCATAATTTGGGTATTGGAACAAGCAACAGGCAGAAAATACGGCAAAACTGTGTTTACAAAAACGGCAAAGTGTGTTACGATGCATTCATAAAGAAGAAAACCCAAGGACTCGTCTTCTCAATGGTAGGTTGGGAAGGCGTTTTTTGTTGTAGAAAGAGGAGGAATCAAGAAATGGAAAAACAGAAGTATTATATTACAACAGCCATTGCGTACACATCCGGAAAACCTCATATCGGCAATACTTACGAGGCTGTTCTGGCAGATGCGATTGCCAGATACAAAAGACAGCAGGGGTATGATGTGTTTTTCCAGACCGGAACTGACGAGCATGGCCAGAAGATCGAGTTGAAGGCCGCTGAAGCAGGAGTTACACCTAAGGAATTTGTGGATAATGTTTCCGGTCAGATCAAAGAGATCTGGGATTTGATGAATACCTCTTATGACAAGTTCATCCGTACAACAGATGCTGATCATGAGAAGCAGGTACAGAAGATCTTTAAGAAAATGTATGCAAAGGGCGATATCTACAAAGGACATTATGAGGGAATGTACTGTACTCCATGTGAGTCATTCTTTACAGAATCCCAGCTGGTAGACGGTAAATGTCCGGATTGTGGAAGGCCTTGCGTTCCCGCAAAGGAAGAGGCATATTTCTTCAAAATGAGCAAATATGCAGACAAGCTTATCGATTACATTAATACACATCCGGATTTCATTCAGCCGGAATCCAGAAAGAACGAGATGATGAACAACTTCCTGCTTCCTGGACTTCAGGATCTTTGCGTTTCCAGAACCTCTTTTAAGTGGGGAATTCCGGTTGACTTTGATCCGAAACATGTTGTTTATGTATGGCTGGATGCACTGACAAACTATATTACCGGGATCGGCTATGACTGTGACGGCAACAGTACAGAGCAGTTTAATAAAATGTGGCCTGCAGACCTGCATCTGATCGGAAAGGATATTATCCGTTTCCATACTATTTACTGGCCGATCTTCCTGATGTCTCTGGATCTGCCGCTTCCAAAGCAGGTATTTGGACATCCATGGCTTTTGCAGGGCAATGGTAAAATGAGTAAATCAAAAGGCAATGTGATCTATGCAGACGAACTGGTAGATTTCTTCGGCGTGGATGCTGTCCGTTATTTTGTACTCCACGAGATGCCTTTTGACAATGATGGAGTGATCACCTGGGAACTGATGGTGGAGCGCCTCAATTCTGAACTGGCTAATACACTGGGCAATTTGGTCAATCGTACTATTTCCATGTCAAATAAGTATTTTGGCGGTGTTGTAGAGAATAAGGGAGTTGCAGAGCCAGTAGATGAGGATCTGAAATCCTTTATCCTGTCCATACCTGGAAAAGTAGATGCCAAAATGGATAAGCTTCGTGTAGCAGATGCTATTACTGAGGTGTTTACATTGTTCAAGAGATGTAACAAATATATTGATGAAACAATGCCCTGGGCGCTTGCAAAGGATGAGACAAAGCAGGATCGCCTGGCAACAGTTCTTTACAATCTGGTTGAAGGGATCTGTATGGGTGCTACACTGCTGCAGTCCTTTATGCCGGACACAGCAGCAAGGATCCTTGCCCAGTTAAATGCAAAAGAGCGTACACTGGAAGATCTTAAGACCTTTGGCTTGTATCCTTCAGGCAATAAAGTAACAGAAAAGCCGGAAATCCTTTTCGCACGTCTGGATCTGAAAGAGGTTATGGCAAAGGTAGAAGTGCTTCATCCATCCAAGCTGGAAGAGCCTGCAAAAGAAGAAGAGAAAGGCATTGATCTTGAGGCAAAGCCGGAGATCACCTTTGATGATTTTTCCAAGCTTCAGTTCCAGGTAGGGGAGATCATTGCCTGTGAAGCAGTGAAGAAATCCAAAAAGCTTCTGTGCTCTCAGGTAAAGATCGGCAGCCAGGTGCGTCAGATCGTGTCCGGTATCAAGGCGCATTATACACCGGAGCAGATGGTTGGGAAGAAGGTTATGGTTGTTACCAATCTGAAGCCGGCCAAGCTGGCAGGTATCTTAAGTGAGGGAATGATCCTTTGCGCTGAAGATGAGGAAGGCAAGCTTTCCCTTATGGTTCCTGAAAGAGAAATGCCTGCAGGAGCTGAGATCTGCTGATCATGGAAGGTAAATTAAGCCATTTTGATGAAAAAGGCAATGCGATCATGGTGGATGTGTCCGGAAAGGCCATTACTTGCCGCACTGCAGTTGCCACAGGATCTATCTTGGTTGGCAGGGAGATCCTGGAGGCGGTTACTGCTGGTACGGTGAAAAAAGGAGATGTGCTGGGTGTGGCACGGGTGGCAGGGATCATGGCGGTGAAAAGAACGTCAGAGCTGGTGCCTATGGTGCCATCCTCTACCTATACAGAAATGCAGCATTGATTATCAGATTGATGGTGAGGGAAGCCGGATCCAGGTTTTCTGTACAGTAAAGACAGAGGGCAGGACAGGTGTGGAAATGGAAGCACTTACCGGTGTACAGGTAACACTTCTTACCATCTATGATATGTGCAAAGCCATTGACAAGCATATGGTGATGACAGACATTCATCTTGTAGAGAAAAAGGGCGGTAAAAGCGGGGATTTTTATTATGAAGAGAGTAGCGATCATAACGTCCAGTGATGCTGGTTATGCAGGAGAGAGGGAAGACAAAAGCGGTCCTGCAATCAAAGAAATTGCAGAAAAAGAAGGATATCAGGTGGTATCTATGGATATTCTTCCAGATGACCGGGATATGCTGGCCAGACGTATGGCTCAGATTGCTGATGAAAACCTGGCAGAGCTGATCCTTACCACAGGCGGCACCGGATTTTCTGTAAGGGATGTGATGCCGGAAGCTACCGAAGATGTGATAGAACGCAGGGTACCGGGGATCCCTGAGGCGATTCGTGCATACAGTATGACCATTACCAAGAGGGCAATGCTCAGCCTGGGCTACAGCCGGGATATGCAGGCAGACATTGATCATTAATCTGCCGGGCAGCCCTGAAGGCTGTACGGGAAAGTCTGGAATATATTATTGGCGCTCTTGGGCATGGGATTGAGATCCTTACCGGAGAGACTGGGAATTGTGGAGGCTGACATGGGTAAAATACGGGCAATCTGTATCAGTGAAAAAAGGGGTACACAAAAACGCAGTATCCCTGAGGCTGAATTTATAGAGGACTGGGGAATCAAAGGAGATGCCCATGCCGGGAAATGGCACAGGCAGGTAAGCCTTTTATCCTATGATAAGATTCAGGCATTTCGTTCCAGAGGCGCAGAAGTAGAAGATGGTGCGTTTGGAGAAAATCTGGTAGTGGAAGGGTTTGACTTTGCCGCTCTTCCTATAGGTACCAGATTTTGCTGTAAAGATGTGGTGCTGGAGCTGACTCAGGTGGGGAAGGAGTGCCATCAGGGATGTGTTATTTTCCAGAAAATGGGAGATTGTATCATGCCAAAGAGAAGGTGTATTTACCCGTGTTTTGAAAGGCGGAACGATCCGTGTGGGAGATGATCTGAGGATCCAGGCAGAAGAAACAGGAGGCAGTACAGATGATCTTTGATACACATGCCCATTATGATGATGAAGCTTTTGATTCTGACAGGGAAGAACTTCTGGGCCAGATGGAGAAGCAGGGCGTAGGGCATATTGTGAATGTATGTGCTTCCATAGGACAGTTCCACTGTACAGTAGAGCTTACAGAGAAATATCCGTTCATATACGGGGCAGTAGGTGTGCATCCGGATGATGCAGACAAGATGACAGGGAATACATTGGATGAGATCACTCGGATTTCCAGGATGGACAAGATGGTAGCTATTGGCGAGATCGGCCTGGATTACTACTGGCACAAGGAAAGGGAAGAACACAGGAAACAGCAGGAAATGTTTCGTGCCCAGTTGGATATTGCCAGGCAGGAAAAGCTTCCGTTTATGATCCATAGCCGGGATGCAGCAGAGGATACACTGGAGATCATCCGGGAGTATATGAGAGGCGGTATGTATGGCGGCATCATCCACTGCTTTTCCTACAGTCCGGAGATAGCAGCAGAATACTTGAAAATGGGGCTGTATCTTGGAATCGGTGGTGTTGTTACATTCAAAAATGCCAAAAAACTGAAGGAAGTGGTAAGGCAGGCACCATTGGAGCAGATCCTTTTGGAAACGGACTGCCCGTATATGGCACCGGAGCCAAATCGCGGCAAAAGAAATTCTTCATTGAATCTGCCTTATGTGGCAGCTGCTGTTGCACAGCTGAAAGACACCACTCCTGAAGAAGTGATTACCATTACAGAAGCAAATGCCAAAAAGCTGTTGCTGAGAAAATAAAAATGAGCCATGTGCCCTTTGATCTGGGGTACATGGCTCTTGCTATGTGTGCCTAGCGACACATGTTTCCGTTATTACTGTTCTGAATCACCGCTATCACTGTCTGAATCACCATCGTTGCTGCCTTCATTATTTTCTGCTGAAGAAAGATTCTGGTAATACTGGCTGGACGTGATGGAATCCGTATCTGTCACCATATTTCCGGAGTCATCAAGCATATTGCCATCTGAATCGAAGGTAACATCCAAAAGTGTGGTCTTGGTGGACGGTGTCACGTTCATGGACATGATCTCATCATATTTTGTCTGAAGGTTCTCTAAGGTAAATTCATCCCCAATAATGTCCCGTACACTGTGTTTGGAAGCAAGCTCGTCAGTATAATCAGAAAGAAGATAGGGCTGATATTCGCCATCCTCATAGCTGTAATGCATGACAAGTGGGGTAAGTGCTCCGTCGCGGATCTTAACAGAAGTCTGCTCACCGGTAACGGTCTTCTCAATGGTAAAGCCTGCCATACCGCCAAGAAGCTGTTTCAGGGTCTCCTGACCGGATACAAAGTTGCCAAGGGAATAATAGATCAGCATATTGTGGCCTTCATCATCTGTAAGGTAACCATAAGGCTGCAATACATTGGGATGGGTGCCGATCACCACATCTACGCCCTGCTTCATCAGGAAATTGGCCCATTCCTTCTCGTATTCGGTAGGCATAGGCTCTTCTGTTTTGCCCCAGTTGGCAGAAAAGATCACACAATCTGCAGATGATTTCGCTGTTTTGATGGCATCAGCTACAGCCTGTGAATCAAAAGTATTCACCATACTTGTGTCCCCTGAATCTTCAGAAACCGCAGATGAGGGGAAAGTATAATCAAGAAAAGCGATCTTGATACCATTGATTTCAAGAATATTGGCCCCGCCATTATCGGCTGTGTCATGTATGCCTGAAACCAGTGTGTCCGGATGCTGGTTCTTCCAGTAATCCAAAGTCTGCGTAAGCATCGTTGAACCATTGTCATCGATCAGCTGTGTGGCAGAGGTGATCACATTAAAGCCGGCATTTACAAGGGCATCTCCGATCTCTGTAGGGGTAGCGTAAGGTGCTGTACCGCTAACAGAATCATGACTGTCTGTAAAGGGGGTCTCCTGATTGACCATGGCAATATCTGCATTCTGAAGTATGGTGGTAAAATTGGTATATACATGATCGTAGTTCCAGGCTCCGCTTTCGTATTTGCCGGAATTCAGAAGACTGGGCTGTACCAGGTTATCACCTACTGCGATCACGGAGGCTGTAGTCACTTCAGGCGCTGTTTCAGCTTCCTTTTGTTCCTGTTCTTTCTTGGCTTGGGCTTCTTTCTGGGCCTGCTGTGCAGGCTTGCGGATCATATTGTAGTCTATCTGGTTGAATATGAGGAATAAAACAGCCAGCACGCCGATGGATACATAGAAACTGATGCGTGAAATGCTCTTTTCCCTGAAATTCAATGGTACATTTTCGTTCTTTTTCATTGGACTGTCCTTTATTATCAATGATTTTATGTTAAATTTAATTATAGCAAATTCTTTTTTCTATGGAAAGCCATTTTAAAATTTTTTTAAATTTTTGTTACAGGTATTTTTTCAGTACAGGAAACGGAACCGGGCCGATCTGAAGAATCTGGGAATGGAACTGCTTCAGATCAAAAGCTTCTGGATTCTTTTTCTGGGCTTCGTCTTTCAGATCCAGAAAATTCAGGTATCCAACATAATATTTCAGGTAATTTCCAGGAGTTTCCGTAATATATTGGTAGATCTGGCTTACAGCAGATGCGTCTTGGATACCGAAATTCTTTAAAAAATCAGCGGTCTGTGCAGAAGACCAGCCCTGATAGTGGATCCCAATATCCACCAGGGAATAAAGGCATAGATTAATGCTGCGGTTCAGAGCTGCCAGACGGGTCAGGCTTTCGGCATCCTCATGGTTTATCAGTGCGGCTGCATACTGGTATGCATAGGATTCTACATAAGTGGCCCAGCCTTCCACATAGCCGCTGGAATCAAAAAGGGAACGCACAGGATCCGGATCAAGCTTGGAAAAATACTGTGTCTGATACAGGTGACCGGGAAAGCCTTCATGTGCCAGTGTAGTGAAAAGCTCCAACTGTGTGGTGGAAGCGGCCTGGTTGATATAGATCACATTAGGCTCTTTGGTGTCAATGGGAGGAGTGAGATAAAAGGCCGGGCTTAAGTATTTTTCCATGGATTTATGTACATAACGTATCTGATAGGATGTTTTGCCCAGGGAGGGGAAATCCTTTTGCATACAGTCCTGAAGAAAAATAAGTGCCTTCTGGGGCACCAGAGAGGGGAGATCGGTTCCCTTTGCATAGTCGGTAAGAAGTGATGGATGTATGGCAGCCAGAGCGGAAACTTCAGCAGAATCCTTCTGAAGCTGGGTAAGCAGCCGTTTACGGATTTGGGCGATCGGTTCATAGACCCCTGTCTGGCTTTTCAGAAGGTAACAGTAATAATCCGTTCCGCCAGGATAATGGGAAAGTCCGCAGCTTTCCCGGCCTGTGCCGCGAAATGCCTCTAAACCGTTTATAAGGGCCTGATAAGCCGGAATAACCTTGCGGATAAGGATTTGCTTATGCACCTGGCTTAAATGGCTTTTATCGGCATCTGAGAGCGTTTCAAGGGTATCCAGCTTCTGGACAAAGGCTGACAGCATGTAATTGGAATCCGGATCCTGGATAAAAGAGCGGCACTGTGCCTGGATCCGGTCAAGCATGGCATCACTCATAAACAGCCCTGTTTGGGATTTTTGCTTTTCATATTCCAGGATACTGTCAAAGTAAGAGGGGATATCCGCAAGAAGATTCAGATAGTCTGTAATATCCTGCTCTTGATGAAAGGCATATTCAGCAAGCAGAACAGGCAGCTGGGCCTGTATGCCAAGGCTTGGGCCTAGAGGCTCATCTAAATAAGGGGCTTCCAGGCCTTCCAGCTGCGTATGGAAATAAAGCAGCAGGGTATCCAGGGTTATATTGTTTTGTCTTGAAAGACGATGGGAGTCAAAGGCTTTCAGCTTATGGAGATAATCCTTGCAAAGCTTGCGGGTACTGTCTGTATCTGTATCCATTGTTCCAAGTGAAGCCTTTTGGCCGGAAATCCCAAAGGCTTCCGGATCGGCCAGTGTATAGTGAAGGGTAAGAGTATTTCCAGACACTTCGTTTTTAAACAGTTCTTTTGTAAAGGACTGAAATTTACTGTTTTCTGAAAAACCGTGGCCGGACAGGCAGCCGATCCCCATGCCAAGAAGGAAGATAAGAGAAAGAAACAGGGCAGTGAGAGCGTATCGGTGGCGTTTGGATAATTGGGATAGTCTGAAGCGCATAGATAGCCTTTCAAAACTGTTTTTACTATCCTATTGGCAGAGCAAAGGTTCTATGACAGGGGACAAATTGTCGGAAAAAAATATATTTTTGGCACATTGCACAAAGTTTGTCGAGAAATGTGGATTGTACGAAAATCGGTGCAAAAGTTTTCCACTTTTTAAACATGTCAAAAACCTTGAAAAATAAAGTTATGCACAAAATTATCCACATTGTCCACATGGATAGGATGTGGATGACTTGATTTACATAAAAATAGAAAAAACAAATGTTTTGGTTATATATCATAAAATTGTAAAAAATAAGAAAAAAATGGGAAAAACTATTGACAAAAGAAAAGAGACCGACACAGCATCCGAAAAGTGATTTTCAGTCAGCTGCGGCAGTCTCTTTCTGCATTTTCATATATCCGCCTGTTTAAGATCAGGCGCTTTGCTTCATACGTTTGATAACTTTCAGTCTTGTGAATTCCTCACGCTCTTTTTCTTCCAGTGCATTGGAAATATCCTTTGTCAATGCTTCAAATTTTGGAATTGTGATATTCTTCAGGGCATTGGCACGCTTCTGGGTCTTTTTGATGTTATTGGCAAGGCGGATCGCAGAATTTTCGATCATGGAAAGCTGTATGGACAGCTCTTTTACCCGTTCAAAGGCTGCCTTGGCCTGATCCAGGGACATTCGGGTGCTGTAGTAAGCGTAGGTAGGTGCATTTTTGTTTTTGTCATATTCTACCAGAGGGATCTCGGTACCCATAACGCTTCGTGTTTTGATGCGGATGGAATTTTCAATGGGCACAGTGTGGGAAACCTGTTCCACAAAGGCGATACCCATTTCCATGTTTGCCATTTGCAGGGCTGCATAAGCGGCACGGAAGGTTTCATCGATCTGAGTCTGAATGTCCTTAGCCTGATCCACCAGGTTCATCATCTCACGGATCAGGATATTTCTTTTTTTATCCATCAGTTCATAGCCCTGACGGAGAGGGCAAGGGAATTCTTTGCAAGGATCAGATTTCCTTTGGTGGGAAATGTATTTGGATCCATGAAATCACCTCACTTTTTATTTTGCAGTCTCGTGATAATATTTATCCAGGATCCTTGGTATCTACACGGTCCAGCTCTTCCTTAGGCAGCATTCCAAGAAGCTCCCAACCCTTATCCAGGGTCTGGATGATGGAGCGGTTTTCTGTATCAGTCTGTCCTACAAATTCACTTTCAAAAGCTTTACCGAATGCCAGATACTTCTTATCAATTGGCGAAAGCTCATCTTCACCGATAACAGAAGCAAGTGCTCTTGCATCTCCAACCTTTGCGTAGCAGGAAAACAGCTGATTTGCCACATCCTGATGGTCTTCTCTTGTAAAGCCTTCACCAATACCATCCTTCATCAGACGGGAAAGAGAGGGCAGTACATTGATCGGCGGATATACGGACTGGCCGTGAAGCTGACGGTCAAGAACGATCTGTCCTTCAGTGATATAACCGGTCAGGTCAGGGATGGGATGAGTGATATCATCATTTGGCATGGTCAGGATCGGGATCTGTGTAACAGAGCCTGTACCGCCACGGACAATACCGGCACGCTCATAAAGAGTAGCCAGCTCGCTGTACAGATATCCAGGATATCCTTTACGGGAGGGGATTTCTCCTTTGGAGGAGGAAACCTCACGCATTGCCTCACAGAAGGAAGTGATATCTGTAAGGATTACAAGGATATGCATTCCCTTTTCAAAGGCAAGATATTCTGCTGCTGTCAATGCGATCTTCGGGGTAAGCAGACGTTCCACTGTAGGATCGTTTGCAAGATTCAGGAACATAACTACATGGTCAGATGCACCGCTTTCTTCAAAGGTCCTGCGGAAAAACTCAGCTACATCATATTTAACGCCCATGGCTGCAAAAACAATGGCGAAGTTCTCGTCAGAGTCACCGCCAAGGGAAGCCTGACGCACGATCTGGGCTGCCAGCTTGTCATGGGGAAGTCCGTTGCCTGAGAAGATGGGAAGCTTCTGGCCGCGGATCAGTGTGGTAAGTCCGTCAATGGCAGAAATACCGGTGTTGATATAATTTCGTGGATATTCCCTTGTTACAGGGTTCAGCGGAAGTCCGTTAATGTTCAGGCTGACTTCCGGTGTGATATCACCCAGCCCGTCAATGGGCTGTCCGATACCATTAAAGGTACGTCCCAGGATCTCCGTGGAAAGCCCGATCTCCATAGGATGTCCGGAAAGGCTGGTATGTGTGTTGCTGAGGGACATTCCATCAGAGCCCTCAAACACCTGGATCACAGCCTTGTCTTCATAGATTTCAATAATACGGCCGATCTTTTCTTTTCCGTCATCCATACGGAATTTGACGATCTCCTCGTAGGAAGCGTTTTTAACGCCCTCCAGGACTACAAGAGGGCCGTTGATCTCGCTTAAGCCTAAATATTCTATTGCCATAAAAGCATTCCTCCTTATTGTCCTGTTTATCAGCCGTTGCGTTCCAGAACATTATTGTAGAAGCGGTCGATGTCTGTCATATAATCCTGGAACATTTCCGGTTTGTCATTAGGTACATCATATTTGATAGAAATGATTCTCTCAAAAATATTGTCTTCTTTTAAGACGGAAACAGGCATGCCCTTGTTTACCAGAGAACGGCATTTCTCATAGAGATACAGGATGGTTTCCATCATAAGGAACTGCTTTTCCATTGGGACACATGTATCTTCCTGATGGAATGCATTCTGCTGCAGGAATCCAAGACGGATCACCCTTGCGATTTCCAGGGTAAGCTTCTGGTCATCCGGCAGGACATCACTTCCGATCAGCTTTACGATCTCCATCAGGGAGCTTTCCTGGTTCAGGATCGCCATCAGCTGATTACGGTCAGATACAAATTTGGGGGAAACATGCTCTCTGTACCAGGGAGACAGATCCTCCAGGTATTCACTGTAGCTGGTAAGCCAGTGGATAGCCGGGAAATGACGGGCATAGGCCAGGGATTTATCCAGTCCCCAGAAGCAGCGGACGAAACGCTTGGTATTCTGGGTAACAGGCTCTGAGAAGTCGCCGCCCTGTGGGGATACGGCTCCGATAATGGAAACAGAGCCTTCGGTTCCGTTCAGATTCTGCATCATGCCGGCTCTTTCATAAAAAGCGGAAAGCTTGGAAGCCAGGTAAGCCGGGAAGCCTTCCTCGGCAGGCATTTCCTCCAGACGTCCGGACAGCTCACGAAGTGCCTCAGCCCAACGGGAAGTGGAGTCAGCCATAATAGCTACGTCATAGCCCATATCACGGTAATATTCCGCAAGGGTAACACCTGTATAGATAGATGCCTCACGGGCTGCTACAGGCATATTGGAAGTATTGGCGATCAGTGTGGTACGATCCAGCATCAGATTGCCGGACTTAGGGTCAACCAGTTTGGAGAAATCCTCCAGAACCTGGGTCATCTCGTTTCCACGCTCGCCACAGCCGATGTAGATAATGATATCTGCATCGGACCATTTGGCGATCTGGTGCTGTGTCATGGTTTTTCCTGTACCGAAACCGCCTGGGATGGCAGCTGTACCGCCCTTTGCGATAGGGAACAAAGTATCCAGGATACGCTGTCCGGTTACAAGAGGAACGCTTGCAGGAAAACGCTTGTAAGTAGGTCTTGGGATACGAATAGGCCATTTCTGTGCCAGGGCAATATCCTTTTCGCTTCCGTCAGCAAGGCGGACTGTTACGATTGGTTCAAGGATATTGTAAGCTCCGTCAGGTACTGCCTTGATAACTGTGGCAGTTCCCATATCTGGCGGAACCATGGATTTATGAAGGATAGAAGGGGTTTCCTGGGTCTGTGCAATGATGGTGCCAGGAGTTACCACATCACCTTCTTTTACGGTTACATGTACATCCCATTTTTTCTTAGTGTCAAGAGAATCAACACTTACACCTCTGGAAATATATTTACCGGAGGATTTTGCAATTTCTTCCAGCGGACGCTGGATACCGTCAAAAATATTATGGATAATACCAGGCCCCAGAAGCACGGAGATCGCATCTCCTGTACCGGTAACAGTTTCGCCTGGCTTCAGTCCTGTAGTCTCCTCGAATACCTGTACAGTGGTCATGCCTTTTTTCAGGCCAATGACCTCACCTACCAGATGCTCAGGTCCTACATAGACCATTTCGGAAATTTTAAAGCCTGGATCACCTTTTAAGTAAATGACCGGGCCATTGATCCCATAAATCGTGCCTGTTCTGCTCATGCTTTCGGCCCTCCGTCAAAACTGAATTCTTTTCGCAGTGTATGCAATGATTCCATAAAAGAATTGTCGATCAGGATATTCTTGCTTGGAATGGTTGCACGGATCCCACCGATAAAAGGCTCTTTGGACGATCTGTACCGGGAATCCGGTACGTGCCATCATGGAATGCTTCAGGCCTTCGTCTTCAGGGGAAAGGAATATAAATAGTTCATCGTCTTTTGCAAAATCAACAGCTTCTTTGATCTTGCGTACAAGGTAATCCTCGTATTCAGTAGTGGACATGAACTGGGTAAGACGTTCTTTAACCTCTACGAAAAGCTCGTCCTTCAGTTCATTTTCCCTGGCAGTCAGATTTCGTTTCAGTGTAAGCTGCTGTGCGGAAAGTGCTTTGTTTACTTCCCGTTTTGCATTTTCTGTTTCAGCCTTGATCTGAGCCTGGGCATCCTGCTGTCTGGTTTGTTTATGATCAGAAAACATTTTCGCCAGATGCTTCTTGTGTTCTTCCAGGGCCTGGTTTGCAGAGCCGGAAGCTTCTTCTACAGAAACATCATAGAAATGCTGCAGTTTTTCTTCGATTGTCATTGGGTGCCTCCTTGTTACAATTTCAGTCCGATTGCCTCATTTACATATGAGGTAATGAAATCCGGTTTGCGGCCAGTACCATGCCTGTCAGGGATTTCGATGATAAGGGGCGTTTTGTGGTTCAGCTTTACATCATCAATGATGGCGGGAAATTCCCTGCCGAACTTTTCAGTCAGCAGGATGATCCCGATCTCTTTATTGGAAATGGCTTGTTCAAGCGCATCCTTCAGCTCAACCCGTTCATGGACAACGACGCCCTCCACACCTGCCAGTCTCATCCCTGTATAGGTGTCAATATTGTCGCTGATTAAGAACATTTTCATATTATAATTTACCGATGATCATGAAGGAGATGATCAGTCCGTAAAGGGCAACACCTTCTGCAAGACCTACGAAGATCAGGGATTTACCAAGAATGCTCTGGTCTTCACTGATAGCGCCAAGGGCTGCACTTGCCGCACTGGCTACGGCAATACCACCACCGATACAGGAAAGACCTGTAACAAGTGCTGCTGCGATGTATCCAAGTCCGGTTGCAAGACCTGCGTCAGAACCGGTAGCTGCCTGTACGGATGCACTGCCTGCAAACATAACAGCTGCTGCGATCAGCATGGTGCCAAAGAAGAAGAATGCATTTACACCGATAGCTGTTTTGTAACGGCCGCGGCTTTTTTCGCCCACAAGATAATAACCAAAGGGAATAATGATACTTAATACAAGTGCTGCTGCTAATACGATCTGAATCATAGCTGTCATAATAATGTTCTCCTTTCAATTGCCCTGAAATGAAAGTTTTTTATAGATGTAGTCAGGGCCTTTCGTTAAAATATTTTTAATTTATTATTTTCACTGCTTCCTGGAACCAAAAGGAACGAACTGCCTTCCGGTACCTTTGTAGAAGCGGCTGAAAATCTCATAATACTCCAGACGAAGAACCTGGATACCAACGATCAGTCCTTCCAGTCCACAGACAAACAGGTTGCCAAGAACAACAACTACCCAGTTAGGGGAACCGCTTTCTGCACCTGCCAGCATCAGTACAACCTCCATCATGGCTGCATGGCTTACTGCGAAAGCTCCAATACGCACAAAGGAAAGTGTATTGGAGAAGTAGCTTAAAAGGACTTCAAACATTTCAAATAATCCCTGTGTGATAAACATGCCTGCACCGCCTTCGATCAGGTGTGGTTTCTTGTTGACCAGGTTTGTAAGAGGCTCTTTCAGGAACATGATAATAAGAGGCAGTACAAACATGATCAGAAGAAGGGCTGTGGCAGGAAGGCTTTTACCGGATACGAACAGTGCGATTACAAGAACTGCTGAACCATAGAACACAAGACCTGCAACAGAGTTTGTATCAAACCAGGTTTTTTCGATGTCGTGGGACTTTACAGAGTTGATGATATTAAAGATCATACATAACAGGATCAGTCCCATACCAAAGCCGATGGCTACAATAAATACAGTATTCAGTTTTCCAATAAACGGTACGTTCATCATGGCATTCATTGGGCGCAGCCATATAGGCTTCAGGATATCCTCAAATCCAAAGAAGCTGCCGAACATAAATCCGAAGAAAGTAGAAAAGACGCCTGCACAGCTTATGATACCTGCAAGGTCAATATGCTTGATCTTGTAGAGAAGCAGTCCGCCGATAAAAAGCAGAAGTCCCTGTCCTGCATCTCCGAACATAGCACCAAAGATAAAGGAATAGGTAATTGCCACAAACCAGGTAGGATCCATTTCTCCATAGGCCGGAAGTCCATACATCTTAATGTACATTTCAAAGGGCTTGAAAAGCTTTGGATTTTTTAATTTGGTAGGCGGCTGTTTCTTAATGTTCAATTCATCATCGTCTACCAGACAGAAGATATTGGAATCATTCTTAATGTCATTCTGGAATTTTCTGGTATTTGCTTCTGTCATCCATCCACATAAAATATAGAAGGTATTGGCATTTTCTGAATCATTTGCCTGGTCTTTGCTGCTTCCGTTTGGCAGGCAGGCAGCCAGCTTGCGGACATCGAAGTTCCTGGAAAGCTGGGAAAGAGTCTGATACGCAGAAACAATATCAGAAGCCTTATCCTTTAAAAGCTTCTTCATCTGGTCATTAGCATCAGCCAGGTCAGCTTCATTTTTGTGAATGGCTTTATCCAGGGCATCGTAAGCTTCTTTTGCTGTACCCTGATATTGATCCGGGATAAAGACTTTTTCAAAATGCATGGCAGCATAAGCTGCATGGATCTTGGCAGCCTCGCATTCCGGAACAAAGTAGATGCCCCAGAAATACTGGTCGTCTTCGTTGCATTTGATAAAAATCGTATCCAAATTTTCATAAATATACTTTTTGAATTTGTAGAAATACTCTTTTTCAATACGTCCGAAACGATAGTGGATATGACGGGAAATTCAGGATAGAAGAAACATCAAATTCCACATTTCGGAAGGGGGCGATGATCCGCATGGATTCAGTCAGGGATGTACGCTGTTCCTCCAGCTGGCATTTCCTGTCTGCGATCCTGTCAGATTCGCTTTTCAGGCCGGAAACAATATCCAGAGCCTGCTCAATGGTCAGATCCTTTTCCGGGATCTGTTCAGGAGTATCCAGTTCCTCATAAAAGCTGCTGATGGCTGACAGCATATCTTTATAAGGATTGATTTCCAGAAACGGAGTAAGATGACGGACAGTGGTCAGCTCAGAAAGAGCATTTTCCAGGTGAATCTCATATTTACTGAGATACCGGTTTACCACTCTGTCAATATCCGCTTTTGGCCCGGTGATACTCACAAATTTCATTTTTTCAATCACTATGTTGTCCTCCGGGTTCTTTAATTGTTGCGAATATAACGCATAGCTTCCTCCTGGCCTACTTTGTAACGTACACATTCAAGAGCAATGGTCAGGCGGTTTACTTCGTGTTCTTTATGATATAAGTAAGAATAGATCACTGCTACAGAATAAGGATCCTTCCGTGATTCTTTTTCAAGAACAGTACGGAGAATGTAATTGTAGAATTCCTCCAGGTTGACTGGTGTGATCTGAGGATATTTCCGTCCGTAATATGTGCGATTCATAACAGCCACAAACTCATCATGGCCGGAAGCCTCTACAAGGGCGGTAATCTCTTCTTTCTTTAATTTATAATTCATAGGGATCAGCAGGCTGTATATAGCGGCAGGATCCATATGGTAATAGCGTTTGGAACGCTGGATAAATTCCAGGTTCAGCATATCAAATTTTTCACCGTAGGCTTTTGTTATTTCCTCCAGGTCATCCCCTTTGAAAAGCTTTTTCCGAAGGTTCCAGATCTGGGTGAAATAGTAAAGATCCAGTGCCATCCCGTAATCAAAAAGAAGACCGTTGCCGTGTTCCATTACCCTGGAAAGAGGTCCGTAAAATTCATTACCCTTCAGGGCATTTACAAACTCTTCCATATTTGTGGCGGCGGCTAGACGATCCAGATCTAATTTGGAATGATGAAGGAAAAAGTCACGGTAAGGACTAAGGTCTACAGGGTCTGTATTTCTGTGGTCAAAAAGGTTGGCCATGATCGCCTTTAAAACAAGGATCTCATATCTTTTTGAATATAAAGACAGAAAACGTCGCTGTTCCTTGTTTGCAAAGTGGTAAATTTTGGAAAAATTTCGGAAGATCGACTGCTTCAGAAGCTTTTCAATCTGTCCTCTGTGCAGGTCGTTCTCATCAAGGTTGGCCCATGCCCGGGAATATTCCGGTTTTCTTTTTAAATATGCCACTATCTGAGGTACATTCGGAAGCTGTACGATTTCTGAAAGCTCTTCCTCGGTCATAAGCTTGCTTTGCAGAGCCCTTATTTTGGTAGAAAGTCCGCTATAGGAAAAAACACTTCCCAATTCAATTCACTTCCTTTCTTTTGAAATCTTCATTCATCTGAATTAAGCTGTAATAATTTTTTTGAAAAGTTCTTCGGAAATACGCTGGTGATTTTCTTTATAGAAAGAATCCAGATGCACCAGATGCTGTTCTGTGTCTTCCTTTAATGCTGCCAGGCGTGAATCCTTTTCTTTTTCCAGTTCATTACGTATATCTCGGATTTTTGCGTCGGTTTCTTTTTCCAGAACGGCATCAAACTCTTTACATTGTCTCTCCGTCTCTTCGGAAAGTGCCCGCTTTTTCCTCTCCGCATCTTTCAGAAGCTCATCTGCGGTGATTTCGATTTCCGACAGCTTTCTTAAAATTTGTTCCATCGGCATCCTCCTCCATAAAATTTCCATATATCATACACCTAAAATCTGAGAAAAACTATTTCACAAATGGTCAAAATTGATTGTGAAACAGAAATCCAATTTGTGATTTTTGTCTATGGAATGGATAGTTTCAGTATAGTCATAAGACCAAATTTTTTCAAGGGTCAGTATAATTGGCAGCTACAAAAATGTAAAAAGTATATTTGATATGCCTGTAATATAAAAAAAGTATCAGTGAAACAATGTAGTTGCGGCAATGCCGGAAAGCATGTATGATATGGAAAGAATCCGGATTGCCGGGAAGTGGCGGCCGGGGGAAAAGAAAATAAAGATGGTAAAAGAATAAGAAAAATAAAGAGAAAGAGGAAAATGAAAGTATGAGACTGAGGAATATCCCTGGCGCAAAAGAAGCAATCCAGGAAAGCAAGTATGTGGTGCATCAGCCCCAGCAGCAGAAAGGCCGGTGGAAGCAGGCGTTTGCGTCAGAGCAGCCGATTCATATAGAAGTGGGGATGGGGAAAGGCCGTTTTTTGATGGATATGGCACGGCTGCATCCGGAGATCAATTATGTAGGGATCGAGATGTATGACAGCGTGCTGCTGCGTGCTCTGCAAAAAAGAGAAGAACTTGAGAATAATGGAGAGACATTATCCAATCTTTTGTTTATGTGTGTGGATGCCAGTAATCTGCCGGATATCTTTGAAAAAGAGGAGGTTTCACGGATTTATCTGAATTTTTCAGATCCGTGGCCCAAGGCAAGACATTGGAAACGCCGTCTCACATCCAGAGAGCTTCTGGCCAGGTATTGACCAGATCCTGAAAAAAGACGGGACCCTGGAATTTAAGACAGATAACCGTCCTTTATTTGATTTTTCCCCTGGAGGAAGTGCAGGAAGCAGGCTGGAAGCTTCTTGCCCACTCCTTTGATCTTCATCATGATGAGGAGATGGTGAAGGGAAATGTTATGACAGAATATGAAGAGAAGTTTTCCAAGGTGGGTAATGCTATCTGTAAAATGGTGATCAGCAGATAAGACCCAAAGGACAGAACGTATTTTGCTCCGGGGCATATTATATATAGAAAGAATGCCCAGGAGCAGATATGAAGTCCAGAAATCGTCTGAAACAGTCCATCAGTCAGTTCAGCTACAAGCATAAGAAGCTGGACAGTCACATGAATAAGGTGAGGCGATCCACAGAGGAATTAACAAATATGCTGGAGCATATGGGTGGAAAAAAAGCAGAAAAAAAGAAAAATTAAAAAAAATAAAAAAATTATAAAAATTCCCTTGACTTTTTCTGTCGGCTCATGTACAATATCCCTTGCGTTGAACAAATGGAGTTCTGAGAGAAAACAGAATTACCAAAGACGCTATGCGCTTTTAGCTCAGCTGGTAGAGCACCTGACTCTTAATCAGGGTGTCCAGGGTTCGAGCCCCTGAAGGCGCATTGAAAGCACTGTTTTTGCGGACAAAGTGATTGCCGCGGGGATGGTGTTTTTTTATGTACTAGGAAATTCCGTTGGAATTTCCTAGTACATAAAAAAGCCCTACCGGGCAGGATCGCACTGCGGCGGAAGGGTAGATGTCGCTTAAGGCGACCCGCCGCAGGCGGAGAATCCTGCTTTGCAGGATTCTTTCTTGTAAAAACGAGGGAGGAAGAGGATTATGAAAGCAATGAAGAAAGGACTGGCCGGCATAGTTCTGATGCTGGTATTGCTTATGCTGGTTCCGGTAACAGCAAAGGCAGACGGGGCAGCACCAGTGTGCGCCAAAAGGCAGACCATGGAGATCTATATCTGCCGTCCCCTGAGAAGTATGGGGATGACAGGTGCAGAAGGGTGGATCTATATTGGAAACTTGGAAAAGGATGCAGAAGTCTATCAGGTAAGATCTTCAAACAGCAATTTTCAGGCCAGAAAGAAAAGGGGATCAATGGAATTTATGTGGAAAGATT